>JBPCJV010000066.1:0-5573 GCA_051004925.1 Acidimicrobiales bacterium
CCTATGACCATCTCCGTCGTCACCGACAGCGGTTCCGACCTGCCCGCCGAGCTCGCCGCGTCCGCGGGAGTACACGTGGTGCCGCTTTCCGTCCGCTTCGGCGACGACGAGCGCGTGGACCTGACCCCCTCGGAGTTCTGGGCCCGGTGCGCAGCCTCGCCCGCGCTTCCCGAGACGTCCGCCCCCTCCCCCGGCGCCTTCGAGGCCGCGTTCCGCGACGCGGCCGAGGGCGGCGCCGAGGGTGTCGTGTGCGTGTCACTGTCGTCGAAGCTCTCGGCCACGATCGAGGCGGCGCGGGCGGCGGCGGCCGCGCTCGAGGACGTGGTGCCGGTGCGGGTGGTCGACTCCCGGTCGGTCACCATGGGACTGGGAATGATCGTGCTGGCCACGGCGCGGGCGGGCGCCACCAGCTCCGACGTCGACGAGGTGGCCGCGCTGGCCACCGACCTGGCCGGGCGCACCCGCGTCTACGGCACGCTCGACACCCTGGAGAACCTCAAGAAGGGCGGGCGCATCGGCGCAGCCCAGGCCCTCCTCGGCTCGATCCTGTCGGTCAAACCGGTCGTCGAGGTCGTGGACGGCGCCGTCGAGCCCGGGCCCCGCCAGCGCACGCGCGCCCGGGCCCTCGCCTGGCTGGCCGACCGGGTGGGGGCCGACGCCCCTCCGGGCGACGTCGCCATCGTCTCCGGCGAGGCACCCGACGTCGACGTCCTTCGGTCGCTCCTGTCCCCCCACGTGCCGGCGGAGCGCCTGGTGCTCGCCGACCTCGGCCCGGTGATCGGCACCCACACCGGCCCACGAACGATCGGCGTGGCCTACCAGGTCGACTGAGGCGGTCACCCGCGCTCCTGGGCGACTGCGCCGCCCGGGCCGGCGGGCCCGGCGCTGCCTCATGGGCGACTGCGCCGCCCGGGCCGGCGGGCCCGGCACCCCCCTCCCGGGCGACCTCGGCTGCCACCGGACGGGGCGGCAAGCCGCGGTAGCGTCGGTTTGCTATGGCCTCCCGCCACGTCGACGCCGACGGCGTCCTCGGTGGCCGGTACCGCCTCCAGCGCAGCGTGGCCAGCGGGGGCATGGCCGAGGTGTGGGAGGCCCGGGACGAGATCCTGGGGCGGCGGGTGGCGGTGAAGGTGCTCCACGCCCACCTGGCCGCCGACAACTCCTTCCTGGCCCGGTTCCGGCGCGAGGCGATCGCCGCCGCCCGCCTGGCCCACCCGAACGTGGTGGCCACCTACGACACGGGCGTCGACGACGGAGTGGCCTGGATCGTCATGGAGCTGGTCGACGGGGAGACCCTCCGCCACGCCCTGTCGACGTCCGGTGCGCTCCGCCCGGCGCGGGCCGTCCACATCGCCACCCAGGTGGCCGACGCCCTCGACTACGCCCACCGGTCCGGGGTGATCCACCGCGACGTGAAGCCCGGCAACATCCTCCTCACCGAAGACGACCGGGTGAAGGTGGCCGACTTCGGCATCGCCAAGGCGGCCATCGAGGCGGCCGAGGACTCGAGTGGGCCGGGGCTCGACTTCACCGACCTGACCCAGAGCGGCGCGATCGTGGGCACGGCCAAGTACCTCTCCCCCGAGCAGGTGAACGGCGAGCCCGTGGACGGCCGCTCGGACGTGTACGCCCTCGGCGTCGTGCTGTACGAGATGTTGTGCGGGCGCGTGCCCTTCACGGGCGAGACCGACGTCGCCGTCGCCGTGCAGCACGCCACGGCCACGCCCACCTCGCCCCGGCACTTTCGGGCCGGGATCCCGGCGGCGCTCGAGGTGATCGTGCTGCGGGCCATGGCCAAGGCGCCCGACGAGCGCTACCCGAACGCCGCCGAGCTGCACGCCGCCCTCCTCTCGGTCGACCTCCGGACCGCGGCCGTTCCGGCGCGCCCTGCCAACACGACGGTGGCCGACGGAGAGGGGCGTGGCACCGCCATCGCGGAACCGGCGGTCCGTTCGGGCCCGGCCGACTCCACGGTGATGGGGGCCGGCAAGGAGGCGCCGGCCCCCGCCGACCCGACCGCAGCGGCCGGTGGCGGCGACCACACCCCCGAGGGCGGTGTTCCTACCTTCGCCCGGACGACGCGCTCGTGGCGGTTGCCGGCCATCGTGCTGGTGATCCTGGCCGTCACGCTGAGCCTGGTGGCCGTGCTGTTCGCCCGCTCCGACACCGGCCGTCGTCTCCTTCGTCCGGACGAGAACGGCGCTCCCGAGGCCCGGCCCGCACAGGTGACATCGGCGGCGGCCTTCGACCCTCCGCCCGGCAGCGGCTCGGAGCACGATGCCGAGGCCGCCAACCTCACCGACGGCAACCCCTCCACCGCCTGGAGCACCGAGCAGTACAGCAGCGCAAGCTTCGGGGGCCTGAAGACAGGCGTCGGTGTGACGCTCACCCTCGACAGCCCCCAGAAGCTGGGATCGCTCCAGGTCACGTCGCCCAGTCG
Organism: Acidimicrobiales bacterium; assembly: GCA_051004925.1. Lineage (GTDB taxonomy): Bacteria > Actinomycetota > Acidimicrobiia > Acidimicrobiales > AC-14 > DATAQC01. The sequence goes on from JBPCJV010000066.1 coordinate 2,441, forward strand.
GGGCTGGAGCGCCGACGTGTACGTCACCGAGGCGCCCCAGGCGGGCCCACCGCCGGGCGGTTGGGGGCAGCCGGTTGCCACCAGGACCGGCATCGACGGCAGCGCCACGTTCGACCTCAGGGCCAAGGTGGGCTCGGTCGTGTTGCTGTGGATCACCGACCTCGGGGACGGGGACTCGGTCGTCATCGACGAGGTCCGCGTCACCTCATGAGCCTCGGCGGGACCGCCCGTGATGCCGGGGCCGCCGGGGACGACGACGTCGCCCTGGTGGCGATGGCCCAGGGTGGCGATGCCGGGGCCCTGGACACCCTCCTCCGGCGCCACCACCCGCGCCTTCGGGTGCTCTGCCTGCGGCTCACCGGCAACCCCGCCGACGCCGACGACGCCTGCCAGGAGGCGCTCATCGCCGTGGCCCGCGGGTTGGCCCGCTTCGACGGCCGGTCGTCGTTCGCGACCTGGGCCTATCGCGTCACGACCAACACCTGCCTCGACGAGCTCCGTCGGCGTCGGCGACGACCCGTCCCCGGGCTTCCCGACGACGGCGACGACACGGGTGCCGGCCGCCAGGGCGGCCCTCCGAGCGGTGCGGCGAGCCCGGCCCGTGACACCGCCGACGAGGTGGCCGATCGTGTCGACATCGACGCCGCCCTGGCCCGCCTGGCGCCCGAGTTCCGGGCTGCAGTCGTGCTGCGCGACCTGTGCCGGCTCTCCTACGCCGAGATCGCCGACGTGGTGGACGTGCCCGTCGGCACCGTCCGCTCCCGCATCGCCCGAGGTCGAGCCGCGCTGCTCGAGGCCCTGACCGGGAACTCACCGACCGCCGACCAGCGTCCAAGCCCACGATGAGCCTCGACCGCGACCACCCTGGCTTCGAGGACCTCAGCGCCTTCCACGACGGCGAGGCCGCGAAATGGACCGACCACGTGGCCGGCTGTGCCACCTGTCGCGCTCGCCTGGCCCAGATCGCCGGACTCAGTGGGCGGGTGGCAGCGACGCCGGCGGACGACACAGGCGCCTCCGACAGGAGCCACGCCGACGCAGTGAGCCGGGCGGTGGCGGCGGCCACGCCGGGCAAACGCACGCAGAGCGAACCTCCCACTGCGGCAGGTGTCGCCGGCTCGGGCACACCGACAAGGGAGGAGCCGCGCCGCTGGTGGCTGAACGTCGCGGTCGCCGCCGTGCTCGTGCTGAGCGCGGGGGCGGGCGCGCTCGTCGCCAACCGGGCCGACCATCCGCCGACGCCGACCGCCGTCGGCTCCGGGTCGTTCGCCGACTCGCCGGAAGGGGCGGCCTCCCGAGCCGTCGAACCGGTGATCGTCGCCGGCGACCTGGGTGGGATCTCCGACCGCGGCGCCCTGGTGGCGCGTGTCCGCGCCGACATCGACGCGGCCCGGGCTCCGGCGCAGGGACAGGATCGGGCCGCGCTGTCGCCCGAAGCCTCGCCCGATGCATCGGGGCCCCCAGCCGTCCCGTCCGACAAAGGGGTGCCGCAGACGACCCTCACCGGGCCCCAACCGTGCGAGGCGGAAGCCCGGCGCAACCCCGGCGTGAGGGGGGCGGTGATCTACCGGGCCACGGCGGAGAGGGACGGGACGCCCGCGGTGGTGCTGGCCTTCGGCCCGCCACCCGGGTCGGAGGCGATCACGGTGGAGGTGCGTGCGCAGTCGGACTGCCGGCTCTTGATCCAAGGCGCCATCCTCTGACCACGGCGGTTGCCACCCCCACGGCCACCGCCACCCAACCCTCCACCCGAAGACGCCCCAGGTCGTGGGCCTCGGAGATCCAGCCCGCCCAGACCAGGCCCGCCGCGGTGAGCACGGCCGCCACGATTGCGGGCGCCCTCCCGCCCTCCCCCCCGACGACCACCACGGCCTCGGCCACGAACAGGCCGAACAGGATCGCGGCGGCGACCACGACCACCCCCGAGAAGGGGTACTCGCCCAGGATCACCGCACCCAACGCGGCCGCGAGAGCCCCGGCGCATGCACCGAGGATTCGTCGCATGACACAAGGGTAGGCTGAGCCATCATGCGCCACGAGGCCCACGCCAGCGGCCCCGGGCCGGTCGGAACCGACATGCCACGCGATACCGGTGCCGTGCGGCCCGGCGGTACCGACACATCCCTCGGCAGGCCCGCGCTGGCCGACCCGCCGGCGTCGCCCGCCCCCGAGTGGGCGGTCAAGGCGCTGGACAAGGTCGACGAGGTCATCGTCAAGGTTCGTTCCAACACCACCGACCGCCTGGCGCGCCTCGCCCGGGTCGTGGTGTTCGGGCTGCTCGCCGCCATCATGGGAGCCACCGCCGGGGTTCTCGCCGTCATCGGCCTCGTGCGGGGCCTCGACGAGGTGCTTCCCGGACCGGTGTGGGGCGTCTACCTGCTCCTTGGGGCAATATTCTTGGCCGCCGGAGGGTTCCTCTGGGCCAAGAAGACGCCTCGTCCGGCCGGATCCTGAGATCGGCCCCCGGGGACCGAAGCAGGACGACTGAGGTGAGGGTGTAGTGATTGACGTCCGCGACGTACTGATCATCGGGTCGGGCCCGGCAGGGCTGACCGCGGCCATCTACACGGCCAGGGCCAACCTGCAGCCACTTGTTCTCGAGGGCGAGCTTTCGTCCACCAGCGACCAGCCCGGTGGGCAGCTCATGCTCACCACCGAGGTCGAGAACTACCCGGGCTTCGTCGACGGGATCCAGGGGCCCGAGCTCATGGCCGCCTTCCGGGCCCAGGCGGCCCGGTTCGGGGCGCAGTTCCTGACCGTCAAGGCCACCAGGGTCGACTTCTCGTCCCGTCCGTTCGGCGTCTGGGTGGGCGACGAGGAGTTCCGGGCCAACACCGTGATCGTGTCCACCGGCGCCCGCTCCAAGATGTTGGGGCTGGACTCCGAGCGCCAGTTCATGGGCCGGGGCCTGTCCACCTGTGCCACCTGCGACGGCTTCTTCTTCTCCGGCCAGCCCATCGCCGTGGTCGGCGGCGGTGACTCGGCCATGGAGGAGGCCCTGTTCCTCACCCGCTTCGCCTCCAAGGTCACCGTGATCCACCGGCGGGACACGCTGCGGGCGTCGAAGATCATGCAGGAGCGGGCCCAGAAGAACGACAAGATCGAGTTCCTGTGGGATTCCGTCCCCGTCGGC
>JBPCJV010000067.1:0-4605 GCA_051004925.1 Acidimicrobiales bacterium
GACGAGTGCCGGGCCGCCTTCTCCTACGAGGGCCCGGGCCGGGAGCTGGTCGCCCGCCTGAAGTACCGCAACGCCCGGGCCGCCCTGCCCTTCCTGGCCGTAGCCATGGCCGCCCTGGTCGACCCGTCGACCATCGACGTCGTCACCTGGGCCCCCACCGCCGCCCGCCGGCGCCGCCAGCGGGGGTTCGACCACGCCCAGCTTCTCGCCCGGGCCGTCGCCCGCCGCCTCCGCCTGCCGTGCCGGGCCCTGCTGCGCCGCCGCGGCGACGCTGCCCAGACCGGCCGCACCCTCGCCGAGCGCCACCGTGGCCCGGCCTTCGACTCGAGGGGTGCGGCGCCGGGCCGGGTCCTCGTCGTCGACGACGTGGTCACGAGCGGGGCGACGGTCTCGGCCGCCGCCCGCTGCCTGCGCGGGGCCGGCGCCGCCGAGGTGCAGGTGGTCGTGGCCGCCCGCACACCCGTTTCCTCGGGTTCGCCCGCCCGGTCACTTCACGGTGTCTCCGGCGCGGACGTACACTCGGTCAGGGGAGTCGATCGAGGGGAGTAAGGGCACAGAGACGACGCTCCCGCCGGCGATGACGAAGGCAGAACGGAGAACGATGGACGTCACCATGCAGTGCCGCAACGCCGAGGTTCCCGAGTCGCTGCGGGCCATCGCCCGCGAGAAGGTCACCCGGGTGGGACGGCATCTCGACGGGTGGGACCACGCCGAGATTCACTTCTCGGAGGAGCGCAACCCGCGGATCGTCGACAAGGAGGTGTGTGAGGTCACGCTCCGGGGCCATGGGCACGTGGTCCGGGCCAAGGCGGCCGCCCCCGACACCCTCGCGTCGATCGACCGGGTGGTCGAGAAGCTCGACCGCCAGGTCTCGCGTCTCAAGAGCCGGTTGGTGGGCCGTTCCCACCCCAGGCACCCGGCACCGCACAACGACACCAACGGCGACGGCTTCCCCCCGCTGCTCGGCACGACCGACGACGACGACGAGGCCGACGACGCCGGGCCCCGCTTCGTCAAGACCAAGCACTTCTCCACCAAGCCCATGACCCCGGAGGAGGCGACCCTGCAGATGGACCTGGTGGGTCACGACTTCTACTTCTTCGCCAACGCCGAAACCGGCCTGGCCACGGTGGTCTACCGCCGCGACGACGGGCATTTCGGCCTAATCGACGGCGGGTAGGCCCACCATGGCGCACGCGGCCGGGTGGTCGGGCGAGGCGATCAGGGTGCTGGTGGCCGACGACCACGAGCTGTTCCGCCGCGGGCTCAAGATCGTCCTCGAAGCGGAGGGCGACATCGTGGTGGTGGGGGAGGCCCCCGACGGCGAGGTGGCGGTGGCCAAGGCGGCCGAGCTGGCTCCCGACGTGATCCTCATGGACGTCCGCATGCCGCACCTCGACGGCATCGAGGCCACCCGCCGCATCCGGCGGTCGTTCCCGACGAGCCGCATCATCGTGCTGACGGTGAGCGACGAGGAGGACGACCTCTTCGACGCCGTCAAGGCGGGAGCCAACGGCTACCTGCTCAAGGAGGTGTCGATCGAGGAGGTGGCCGGCGCGGTGCGGGCGGTGATGGCCGGAGCCAGCCTGCTGTCGCCGGCCATGGCGGCCAAGCTCATCTCCGAGTTCGCCGACGCGGCCGGCGCCGAGGCGCTGGGGCCCGAGGGGGGTGCCGGGCACGAGCGGCGCTCAGCGCGGGGTGCCGGGCCCGTCTTCGCCGCCCGCCTCACCGACCAGGAGCTCGACGTGCTCAAGCGGGTGGCCCGCGGCCGGGCCAACGCCGACATCGCCACCGAGCTGTCGGTCACCGAGGCGGCGGTGCGCAACCATGTGGCCAACATCCTGGCCAAGGTCCAGTTCCGCTCGACCACACCGACCTGACCCTCACGGCGCGGGTCCCACCCGTTCTGCGAGCAGGATCCCCAGGTTGTCGTAGCGGGCGACGAACTCGGTGGACAGCAGGCGGTCGACCAGCTCGCGTTCGTAGCGGTTGAACAGCAGCCGGTCGACCAGGATCCACCGCACACCGCGCGGGTCGTGGAGGTTCTCGCCGGCGATGCCCCAGTTGACCGCCTTCCACGGCTCGGGGAAGTCGTACACCTTGTCGCGGTGGGCGACGTGAGGGACGAAGTAGTAGGTGGCCGAGACCGGCGCCCCCTCCGGGAGCAGAGCCACGGCGGCCCGCCGGGCCCCGTCCCGGGGATCGGATTCCAGGGGCCAGATGCCGCTCTGGAACTTGACGCTGATGGGCGACGGTCCCCACGCGATCGTGGTGGCGAGGGCGGAGGTGGCCACCAGCCCCACCAGGACGCGACGCACCCACGGCTGGCGGCCCACGAAGGCCACACCTTCGATGGTGGCCAGCATGAGGCCGGCGAACACGAGCGCCGAGTAGTGGAACCGGTAGTCGCGGGCGTAGGGGAACGAGGTCAGGGCGTTGACGGCCAGCATCGGCGCGGCGATCAGCATCGTGGGCAGCCCGGCCAGGGGGAGGAAGCCGAACGGCGCCGACATCTTCCAGTAGTAGGTGAGGCGGTCGTCCCTCGTCGCCGCGTCGGCGACTCGGTCGGGGTGGACCACGACGTTGCCCACAACGTTGGCGAAGCCCCGGCCGAACTCGCCGAAGTAGGAGTCGTAGAAGGGGCGGAGCCCGCCCAGGAAGGCGGGCATCAGCACCCGGGTGGCGAGCAGGAACCACCCTGCGGCGAGAGCGGCCACCGCCGCGCCGATGCGCTTGTGGCCCCGGAAGAAGATGAGCACGCCCATGGCCGCCACCGCGAAAGCCACATCCTCCTTGCAGGCCACGGCCAGGACGGCCGCGAACGCGAACCATCGCCAGCGTTCGGCCCGCGCCGCCCAGTAGGCGAACAGGAGGGGGGCGATGGCCAGGGCGTCGGGGTGGAAGAACTCCCAGGTGAGGAACTGGTAGGTGGGGTTCAGGAGGAGCACGGCGGCCAGGACCACGGCCAGGGCGCGGTCGGCCAGACGGTCTCGGGCCAGGAGGAAGACGGCGACCGCGCCCGACGCCTGGGCCACCACCTGCACGACAAGGAGGAACTCGGGCCCCGCCCCCAGCCGGTAGAACGGCGCCAGCAGCACCAGGGCCAGGTTCATGTGGTGGCCGAGCAGGGGCAGGCCCTTCACCGTGTCGAACATCTCGAAGCGCGACAGCAGCCATATGCCCTGGTCGTAGATGCCCAGGTCGAAGGCGAAGGTGCCGAAGCGCGCGTGCCGTAGCCATCCCAGGGTGATGAACACGGCCGACCACACCACGACCATGGCGCCGAGCACCCACCGCGCCGGGTCCCGGCGCTTCAGCCAGGGGGTCTCCGGGTCGCCAGCCACCTCGACCCCGTCGACCACGGCGACATTGTCACCCATCGAACTCGGCGCGGGGCGACGTCCGGGGCCGGAGGGCGGCATCGGGCCAAACGGTGTATTCACACGGGGTGGTCCCGCCGATGGACAATGGCGGCCGTGGCGGAGGACGAGGGGCCCTCAGGTCCGGAGAAGAGCGAGGAGGTCGACCATGACCGGGTCGACCTGACGTGGGTGACCAACGGGCTCCGCCGGCTCGGCCTGCGCCGACCGCCCCGCCCGGCAGAGGATGACGTGCACCGGGCCCCGGATGTCGACGAGGCCGAGACCGAGCAGCCCACCAGGCGGGAGAGCGAAGGAGTCGATTACGACCGGGTCGACCTGAGTTGGTACACCGGCGGGCTCCGCCGAGCCGGGCTGCTGGGACCGCCTCGCCCGGTCGCGGCCCGCCGGCCCGCCCTCCTCGGCCCGGCGGGCAACCGCCTCCATCTCCCTCGATGGCGTTCCGACACCGAGGACGACCTGGAACCGGTCGAGAGGTCACCGTCATCGGCGATCGTGGCCGACCCGCGGGCCCGTGCCCTGCTGGTCGTCGCCGTGCTCGTCTACTGCGCGGTCTTCCTCCGCTGGTCGTTCCGCCAGCACGACGGCCTCGGAACGCTGGCGTTTGACCTCGGGATCTTCGACCAGGGTGTCTGGTTGCTCAGCCGGTTCAAGAGTCCCTTCGTCACCGTCAACGGACGAAACCTCTTCGGCGATCACACCTCGTTCATCCTGCTGCCCTGGGCGGCAGTGTACTGGGTGATCCCCTCGGCCAAGGTGCTCCTCGCCGGCCAGACCCTGGCGCTGGCCCTGGGCGCCCTGCCCACGTTCCTGATCGCCCGGGACAAGCTCCGCAGCGAGCTGTTCGGGGCCCTCCTGGCCGTCGCCTACCTGCTCCAACCGGTCCTGAGCTGGACGAACCTGAGCGAGGGCTTTCACCCGGACGCCTTCGCCATCCCCCTCGTGCTGTTCGCCTTCTGGTTCCTGCTCCGCCATCGCTGGGTCGGCTACTGGATCTGTGTCGTGGCCCTGCTCCTCGTCAAGGAGGACGTGGCTCTGCTCACGTTCGCTCTCGGCATCTACGTGGCCCTCCGCCACGACCGGCGGGTGGGCTGGATCACCTGCGGCGTGTCCGCTGCCTACCTCGTCGCCGCCTTCTGGTTGATCATCCCCGGCTTCCTCGGGGTCGGGTCGGTCTACACCAGACGGATCGTGTTCGGGGGGCCCACGGGCCTGCTGCGAAAGG
>JBPCJV010000068.1:0-3580 GCA_051004925.1 Acidimicrobiales bacterium
CAGGACCAGGGGGAGGACCAGCGCGAACCCGACAAGGATGACGAGCCGCCGTACGTGCAGGGGGGGGATGAGTCTCACTGCCTTCCGGGGGATTGTCGGCGTGTGGCGAGGCGGCGACCGATTGCTACTTCGCGAACCAGCGTTCCTTCGCGAACCACCGTTCCTTCGCAAACCACCGAGACACCCGCCCCGACGGCCGGGGCAAGACTAACCGTCGCTGTTCGGGCATGCAACCATGCCAGTGGGGGGGCTCCGCCCCCCGACGGCCCTCCGAAAACCGGTACGGTCCGCCACAGGTATGGACCACGACGAGTACCGCACCGAGAACGACTCGATGGGCCAGGTCCAGGTGCCGTCCTGGGCCCGCTGGGGGGCCCAGACCCAGCGGGCGGTCGACAACTTCCCGGTCTCGGGCCTGCGGCTGCGCCGGGACCTGATCCGGGCCCTGTGCGTCATCAAGGCGGCGGCGGCGAGGGCCAACGCCGAGCTGGGCGTGGTCGACCACGATCTCGGCCTCACGGTCGCCGAGGTGGCCGCCGAGGTGGCCGAGGGCGAGTGGGACGACCACTTCCCGGTCGACGTCTTCCAGACCGGGTCAGGAACCTCGTCGAACATGAACACCAACGAGGTCATCGCCGGCCTGGCCACCGAGCGCCTGGGCCGGACCGTGCACCCCAACGACCACGTCAACGCCTCGCAGTCCTCCAACGACGTGTTCCCGTCGGCCATCCACCTCGCCGCGGCCGACGAGATTGAGCACACCCTCCTCCCCGGGCTGGGTCACCTTGCCGCCGTCCTGGGGGCCAAGGCCGAGGAGCTGGCCACCGTGGTCAAGGCCGGGCGCACCCATCTCATGGACGCCACCCCGGTCACCCTCGGCCAGGAGCTGGAGGGCTACCAGGCGGCGGTGGAGCGAGGTTGTGAGCGCCTCCGGGCCTGCCTGCCCAGGCTGGCCGAGTTGCCGCTGGGGGGGACGGCGGTGGGCACGGGCATCAACGCCCCCCCGGGGTTCGCCGCCCTCGTCGTGGAGCGCCTGGCCACGGTCACCGGCCTGCCGCTGCGCGAAGCCCGCAACCACTTCGAGGCCCAGGGTGGGCGCGACGCCCTGGTGGAGGCCTCGGCGACGGTGCGCACGGTGGCCCTGTCGCTCCACCGGGTCGCCAACGACCTGCGGCTCATGGGCAGCGGGCCGAGAGCCGGACTCGGCGAGATCCGCCTTCCCGACCTCCAGCCCGGGAGCTCGATCATGCCGGGCAAGGTCAACCCGGTGATCTGCGAGGCGGTGATCCAGGTGGCGGCCCGGGTCGTGGGCAACGACGCCACCGTGGCGTGGGCGGGCGTCTCCGGAGCCTTCGAGCTGAACACCGGCATGCCCGTGATGGGCCACGCCCTGTTGGAGTCGATCCAGCTCGTGGGGTCGGTCGCCGTGCTGCTCGCCGATCGCTGCGTCGTGGGCATCGAGGCCGACGTAGAGCGGTGCCGGGCCTACGCCGAGTCGTCGCCCGCCCTCGCCACCGCCCTGAACCCCCACATCGGCTACGAGCGGGCGGTCGAGGTGGCGCGCATCGCACTGGCCGAGGGCAAGACGCTGCGCGAGGTGGTGGTCGAGCGCGGCTGGCTCGACCGTGAGGAGGCCGACCGGGTCCTCGACGTGGACGCCATGACCAGGGGGGGAATCCTCGGCGGGCCACCGCCTCACCGTTCCGACCAGAACCCCGGGGGGTAGGGCGCCGTCCACAGGGCGGGGCCGGTTGTGCCCAGCATTTCCCTTCTTGTGCTCCACAGGGCGGGCGACCGATGGTGGGGGAGGGCACGGAATCTAGGGGGACCCGATGGTCGTCGACGGAACCATGCTGGCTGGAGAATTGCGTCGCCGGCGGGCCAGGCCCCGGTCGCTGGCCGACTCGGTCGCCGACGTGAGCCGCTCCACCTGGGTCCTCGGTGACCTGCGTACTGCCCCCACCTCGTCACTCGTGCTGGCCGCCCTGTCGCTCATCGAGCGGTGGGTGCCCGCCGGCGGTGACGGGGGTCTACCCGCGGAGCGGGGCTCCTGAGAAGGGCCCGGGGTCGGTGGGCATCGGGATCGACGGACGGCTCCAGCTCACGATCCTCGATAGCTCGGCGGTGAGGCGGCGCCACTCGATCGGGTCCCAACCCTCCACCGCGTTGACCACGGTGCCGTCCATCCCCACGTGCACGATGGCGGGCAGCGAGCCCAGGCCGAAGGCGCGGACGGCGGCGAAGTCGGGGTCGGTGAAGGTCAGGATCTCGCTGGCCCAGCGGCCCAGGAACCGGCGGGCTTCCGCGGGCGTAGCCGTCACCAGCCAGGCCACCCGGCAGTCGGCCTGCTCGTAGCCGGTGAGCACCCGTCCGGCCGTGGGCACGATCCACGTGCTGCGGTCGTTGCCGGGGTCGACGGCAACGAACAGCAGGTGGAAGGTGGTGAGCCACTGTCGGACGGACCGGGCGGGGCCGTTGATCGAGGCGAGCATCAGGTCGGCCGGCGGATTCGTTGCCACGGCCGGGCAACGTAGCGCAACTATGTTCGTGCCACGAGGTGACCGCCGTCGAGCAGGAGGAAAATGGTGAACGGAAGTGGCCTGTACAAGCTCGTGCTGGCGCTCCATCTCCTGTCCGCCATCGTGGGGTTCGGCAGCGTGTTCCTGGCCGACGTCTTCGCCGCCCGCGCCCGCGCCCGGGGCGGCCGTGAAGGCCTGGCCATCACCGAAGTGCTGGTCGACGTGGCCGAGCACTGGTCGATGTGGTTCATCTACGCGGTGCCGCTGTTCGGCATCCTCCTGGTCATGCTCTCCGAGGACGTCTGGACGTTCAGCCAGACGTGGATCTCCATGTCGTTCCTCCTGTGGTTCGTCGGCGTCGGCCTCGCCCACGGGCTGCACTTCCCCAACCTGCGGCGCATGAACGCCCTCGGGGCCGAGCTGGTGGCCGGGGGCGAGTCGCCCGGTGAGGGCCCGCCGCCGCAGGTGGCCGAGCTGGAGGCGCGTGGCAAGCGGGCGGCCGCCGTCGGCGGCGTGCTCAACCTGATCCTGGTCGCCATCGTCTTCCTCATGGTCTGGAAGCCCGGCACCGATTTCTGAGTCCCTGGCGGCGGTAGCGTCGGCGGCGCACATGCACCCCATCGAGCGACTTCGGATGGTTGCCCGGGCCGAGGGCGAGGACCCCGGCCTGGTGGCCCAGGAGGCCGCGGCCGCGCTGGCGGCCTGTGCCGACGATCCGCCGGGGCTGGTCACCGGCTGCCGGCGCCTGGTCGACCACCAGGCCGACTCGGGGCCGATCTGGTGGTTGGCGGCACGGGTGCTCGGTGCCGCCGATCCCGAGGAGGAGGCGTGGAAGGCGGCGGACCGGCTCGGGCGTGACACCACACCGTCGGCCCTGGCCTACCACCTGCCCGCCGATGTGCGGGTACTCGTCGTGGGCTGGCCCGACCAGGCCGGCACGGCCCTGACCCGCCGTGGCGACTGCACGGTGATGGTCGTCGACGCCGTGGCCACCGGAGGTGGTCTGGCCAGGACCCTCCGGCGGGCGGGCACCGACGCCACGGTGGTCGACCATCCCGGCC
>JBPCJV010000069.1:0-9753 GCA_051004925.1 Acidimicrobiales bacterium
GTGTACCCCGCACTCCATCGCCTGGAGACCAAGAAACTGGTGCGCAGCGCCTGGGCCGCGGTGAACGGCCGGCGCCGGCGCGTGTACGAGGTCACCGACCGGGGTCGGTCCGCCCTCGACGACCAGCGCGACGCGTGGCGCCGTTTCTCCACCGCCGTCTCGTCGGTGGGGGGCGATTCGTCGTGAGCCCGGGCGAGCCCGTCGAGGCGTACCTGGCCGCCTTCGCCCACCACCTCGGGGTGACGCCCCGCCGGCGGCGGCGCATCCTCGAGGAGACCGAGAACCACCTGCGCGACGCGGCCGACGAACTGGTTGCGGGCGGCGCGAGCGTGACCGCCGCCCAGGTGGCCGCCATCAAACGCTTCGGCAGCGCAAAGGCGGCGGCGGCGTCATTCGGCGTCACGCCGATGGGGTTCGTGTGGCGGCAGGTCGCCCGCCTCCGGGTTATCCGGATTTCCGGGGGCAACCGCTCCCCCGAGCCAGTGCCCGCGGCCGTGCCCGCCCCGGACCAGCCACCGGCTCCCATGTGCGACGTGTGCGGCCGGGAGATGGCCCCGGCCGACGGGGTCGTCGTCGACCTCTCGGCCGTGGGCCACATCGAGTCGCCACTCACGGTCGTGGCCCACCGTGCCTGCTTCGACATGGGCGAGGCCATCCTGGCGCTGCTAGGGATGCCCGTGGCCGTCGCCGGGAGCCCGGCGCCGAGCCCCACGTGACCATCTGATCCCAGCCGTCACCCCACCCGCCGTCCCCCACCAAAGGAAGTCCTTCATGGGCACAGTCACCATCGACCTGGCCGAGACGCGCCACGCCCTGGAACAGGTGGGCGCCGAGGTGGCCGAGCTTCTCCGGTCGCTGCCCGATGCCGACGCACCTATCCGATCGTCGGATTGGACGGTTCGCGACACCGCCGTGCACCTGGCGGACGACCTCCGCAACAACACCGCCACGGTGGTCGGAGCGCCGCAGCACTTCGACCTCGGCGGTGCCGTCCGGACCGCCGAGCGCATGACCACGCTCAACGCCCGGGCCGTGAAAGTCACCTCCGTCACCGATCCACGCGCGCTGGCCGATCTGGTGACGGGTGCCGTGACCGACTTCGTGAAGGCCACCGAGGGGCGCGACGGGACGGAGGCGCTGGCGACCCCGTGGTACGGCGAGGGCACCGGGCTCGACCTCGACGCCATGGCGTGCGTGATGCTGGGCGAGGTCGTCGTCCACGGCTACGACATGGCCCGGGCCGCCGGCCGGTCCTGGCCTATCGAGCCTCGGCACGCCGCCCTCATCCTCTGCGGCGTGGCCGACATGCTCCCCATGTACGTGGACCCGGCCGCGGCGGCGGGTGTGCGGGCCACCTACGACATTCGCATCCGGCGGAACCTCGCCTTCTCGGTCGTCGTCGACGACGGTGAGGCGACCGTGCACAGCTCGTCCGGCGCCGCCGACTGCCACATCTCCGCCGACCCGGTCGCCCTCCTGCTCGTCGCCTACGGGAGGCGTTCGCAGTGGGGGCCGATCCTGCAGACCAAGATGCTGGCTTGGGGACGGCGGCCATGGCTGGCCCTGTCGTTCCGCGGCCTGTTCGCCAACCCGTAGACGCGGGCCTCCGAGCCGAACCTCACGACTCGTTGCCCACCTCGCGCCAGAACGCCACGGCGACGGCTTCGTAGCGCAATCCAAGCTGCAGGGTGGTCCTCCCGTGGTCGTCGATGCCCGCACGCTCGAGGTGTCCGTCGAGGTCGCGGTAGGCGGAGAGGCGGCGCTCGTGGACGGCTTCCTGTTCGCCGGCCAGGCCGGCGACGTCGTCGGGGCTGCCCAGGTCGGCGAAGAACAACTTGAGCAGGCCGGGGTCGCGGATCTCCGCGGAATCGGCGGTGGGACCCGCCAGCCACGAGCGCAGGGCCGTGCGGCCCTCGGCCGTGATGGAAAACCGGCGTCGGCGGCGACCCGCCTCCTCCCGCTCCTCGGCCAGCAGCCCCGCCTCGGCCAGGCGTTGGGGTTCGGAGTAGAGCTGGGCGTGGGGGAACGACCAGAAGTACCCGATGCTTCCGGCCACCTCGGCCTTGAGCTCGTAGGGCGTCGACGGGCCGCGGGACGCGACCAGTCCGAGGACGACATAGGAGGTCGGAGTCAGATTGGTGGTTGACACAGTCCGAACCATACCATAGGGTTCATAGTATGAATCAGACCGTCCGCCTCACATGAAAGGGGTACCCCCATGTCGCTCCAGTCCTCCCCCGAGCCCGGCACCGGTACCGGCACCGGCACCGCCACCGGCACGACCGAACGGAACGAGCCCGTGTACCGGTCCTACGGCTGCGGTGGCGGAACCCTCGGCGGCCACCTTCGGGTGAACCTCGTGGTGCTGGCCGTCCTCGTGGGCGTCTGGGCCCTCACCGGCGCCGACTACTTCTGGCCGGCGTGGGTGGCCCTCGCCATGGCCGCCGCCTTCGCCTTCAAGGCCCTGGTCCTGCGTCGGCCTTGGCAGTCGAGGCGACCGGGTGGCGGGCACACCGGCGGCTGAGTCCGCCTTCTCGTCGTGTGACGATTGCAGCATGGGAGCATGTAGGTTTGCGATGTGGCCAGACGATCGGCGCCCGCCGCCGACCTCGCGGAGTTCGAGTACGCGCTCTCCTCGTTCGTGAGGGACTTCGGGCTGAACGAGCCCAACCGCACACCCTGCGAGACGCCCATCCCCGTGGCCGACGCCCATACCCTCACCATCCTCGCCGCCGGGCCACGACCGCAGGCGTCGTTGGCCACCGAGCTGGGCGTGAGCGCCTCGACGGTCAGCCGCGTCGTCGACCGGCTGGTACAAGCGGGTTGGGCGCGGCGGCAACCCGACGCCGAGGACCGTCGGCGCCTCCTCTTGGAGCTCACCGACGCCGGCCGCGCCGCGGCCGGCAACCTGACCACCCAGCGGCGGGCCCGTCATGGCGAGCTGCTCCGACGCCTGAACCCCGCACAACGCCGGCAGGTCATCGAAGGACTCCGCCTCCTGGCCGCAGCCTCCAAGGGCGACGTCAGCTCGAGCGCCGTCGGCTGATATTGCCTGAGTGATTTTGTTGCACCGTGAAATAATTGCGGTAGAGTGCTGCCTATGCCCCTCCTCCGCATGGCCCGGCTCACCGTCGCGCTCGCCGCCCTCCCCATCCTCTTCGTTGCGTGCGGGTCGCAAGATCGACAGGCGGAGGTCGCCGACCGCGGCACCGATGTCATGCCCTTCGACCTCGATGGCACGACCCACCGCTTCACACCACAGGCCGACGGCCTGACCCAGCAGGTCGTCGTCGACGATCCGGCCGATGCGGACCAACGGGAACTGGTCCGCGAGCATCTCCGCGTCGAGATGACGCGTTTCCGGGCCGGTGACTACGGCGACCCGGCGCGCATCCACGGCGACCACATGCCCGGCCTCCGCCAGCTCGAGGCCGGCGCCGCCGCCATCGAGATCCGCTACGACGACGTCGATGCCGGCGCCGAACTGCGTTTCCTCACGGCGGACCCGGCGCTGGTCGACGCCCTGCACCAATGGGGCGAGGCCCAGGTCGCCGACCACGGCAGCCACGCCGGTTGACGTCGGCGGACCACTCGGGTCAGGCGATCGCCCCGAGGTCAGCAGTCGGGACGTGGATCCAGCCCTCCCGTCGAGCGACGCCGAGATCCTCGGGGCCCGGGCGGGTGGTATGGCCGGCGAGCGCGGCACGGGCGACGACGGCGCACACGAAGGCATCGAGCCCGTCGTCGTCACACCCCTCGAGGCAGGCGGCCGCCGCCGAACTCAGCGGACCGCACCGGCCGGTTAGCTCCGCCGCAAGGAGGCGGCAGGCCTCGGCGTTCTTCTGTCCCTTGTACTTGCGACTGATCAGGCCCCAGGCGCGCAGCGCCGCCGCCGGGTAGGCCTCGATCACGCGGCCCGTCACGCCCGACCGGTCGACGGGGACGCCGGCGACGACCAGGAGGTGTTGGAGCCGGGCGCCTCGCATGGCCGCGACACCGATCAGGTCGCTCGACACGCTGAGGGGCGGCGCTCCACCCTCGCGCAGGACGAGGTCCGTCGTCCGGTACCGCAACGGGAGCCGATCCGCCGGTGGCGCGGTGGTCGCGGGCGGCCAGCCCGTTCGGTCCCGGTGGGCGACGACGGCCTCGATGAACCCGTCGGGCCAGCCGAGGGGCACGTCGATGGCGATCATGTCCGCAGCGACGGCCGACACGACGAGGTCCTCGTCTTTCGTCGGCCGGTCGAGGAACGCAACGGTGCCCGCGTCCCAGTCCACGTCGCAGGCGCCCGTCTTCGCGGGGTCAGCGGAGAGGTCGACCCCGAGCGTCCGCACCGGCCCCGACCGTAGACCCGGATGCCACCTGGTTTCACGGTGGCATCCGGTGCACTGTCAGCTATGAGCAGCCGCTGGTGGTGCCGCAGCTGGAGCACACGAAGCAGGCTCCCGCCCGCTGCATGACCATGCCGCACTGGTAGCAGTACGGGGCGTCGGACGCCGCCGGCTGGGCGATGCGACTCGGGACGACGGGCGCCGGGGGCGCGACGGGTGAGGCCGCCGCCATCGGCGACGGGTCGGGGACGACGTCGGACCCGGTGGATGTCAGCGTGGTGGTCTCCTCCACCCCGGGCAACGTGGGCTGGGTGCGCTCCCCGACGGTGAGGATGCCGAGCTCGGCCCGCTCCTCGAACGACAGGTACTCCACGGCCATGCGCCGGAAGATGTAGTCGACCAGGGAGCTGGCGAAGCGGATGTCGGGGTCGTCGGTCATGCCCGCGGGCTCGAAGCGCATGTTCGTGTACATGTCGACGAAGGCCCGCAGGGGCACGCCGTACTGGAGCCCGTGGCTCACCGAGATGGCGAAGGCGTCCATGATGCCGGCGAGGGTCGACCCCTGCTTGGCCACCTTGAGGAAGATCTCCCCCGGCCGCCCGTCGTCGTACTCGCCCACGATGACGTAGCCGTGGCAGTCGGCCACCCGGAACGACATGGTCTTCGAGTTGCGCCGGCGGGGCAGCTTGGCCCGCACCGGCTCGCGCACGACCTCGGTCTCTACCAACCGCTCGACGGGCGCGGCCAGGGCCGAGGCCACCGCGACGGCGGCCGTGGCCGGCGTCGTCTTCTTGGTGTTCGACAGCGGCTGGGCCACCTTGCAGTTGTCGCGGTAGATGGCCACGGCCTTCAGGCCCAGCTGCCAGGCCTCGATGTGGAGCTGCTCGACGTCCTCCACCGTGACGTCCTCCGGAACATTGACGGTCTTCGATATGGCGCCCGAGATCCACGGCTGGGCGGCCGCCATCATCTTCACGTGGCCGCGGTAGTGGATGACGTTGTCGCCCATGGAGCAGGCGAAGACGGGCAGGTGGTCGGTGCTCAGGTGGGGTGCGCCCACGATCGACTTGTGCTCGTCGATGTAGGCCACGATCTCGGCCACCTGGCCGGGCGTGTACCCCAGGCGCCGCAGGGCACGGGGGACGGTCTGGTTGACGATCGACATGGTGCCCCCGCCCACCAGCTTCTTGGTCTTGCACAGGCCCAGGTCGGGCTCGATGCCGGTGGTGTCGCAGTCCATCATCAGCCCGATGGTGTTGTGGCTGACGAAGCCGTTGGCCACGTAGGTCACGTTGTCGGGCACCGACAGGTCGAAGGTGAGCTCGTCGGGCCCGAGCTCGGCGTGGGCGACGGCGTCGTAGGAGAACGACAGGAGGCGCTCGAGCTCGGCGTCGCCGGTGCGGGCCCACAGGCGGGCGGCCACCGACCGGGAGAGCCCGGCGACACCGGCCCCGGCCGGGTGCCCCGAGACCGTGGGAGTGACGGCGACGTCGGCCAGCACGGCCTGGCGCAACCGGCCCCGGCCGGGCAGCAGGCGGGCGACGAGTCCGGCGGGCACGGGAACGAAGTCGTCGCGTCCGCACCGGCGGTCGTGGCCGGCCACCACGGCCGCGTGCTTGCGCCCGCTCACGAACCCGACCTCCTCCAACCACCGGCCCGCGGAGAAGGCATCGACCAGTGCGACGGTCGTTGCTCCCCCTTCGTCGGTCCCCTCCGTACGGGTGGCGGGGTAGCCCAGGGCGAGGAGCAGGGCCTGGACGTCGAGGGCCAGCTCGGCCGACGCCAGCGTGAGGAGCGGGCAGCCGTCGACGACGCCGCCGGCGCCCTCGAACAGGCCACGGAGGAAGGCGGCGTACACCCAGCGGTCGTTGGTGGCCAGCACGGCGTCGGGCAGGCGCGAACCGCCGAACCATGACGCCACCCACCACTCGGCCAGACGCGGGGACTCGAACCCGACCTCGACGCTCGCGCCGGGACGCAGGGCCACGGCGGCGGCCACGCCGAAGGCGGACTTGCCCAGCCGCTCCAGGCGCTCGACCACCTCGAAGTCGGCCCGGCCGGTGGTGAAGCGCAGCCCCGATGCGTCGACCGCGCCCGACTCGACGGCGTAGCCGGCCAGCTCGGCCAGTTCGACGGTCATCTCGTGGGGCACCTGCACCATGTCGTCGCCGTCGCCGTCACCGGCCGCGGCCAGTTCGGGCAGCGCGACCGAGCGTGGGTTGCCGACCATCTGGTCGAGGGCGAGAGGCACGAGGTCGCCGGCCTGGACGTCGGCGAACCGGCGCCACTCCCAGTCGCCGGTGGCGGGGTCGACCACCCGGACGCGGTGCTGGGGGGTGCCCTGGATGCGATGGCCGCGGGCCGTCTCCACCGTGACCACGGCCTCGGCGCCGTTGACGAAGAACTGCGTCGCCGGGCGCGGGCCCTCGTCGGTGGCGACGGTGGTATCGAGGTCCTGCCACTGGGACCCGTCGGGGTCGCCCAGGGAGCCCAGGCGCACCAGGCCCCGGTCGGTGGCGACGAGCGAGCCGCCCACCAGGCAACCGGTGGGGGCCAGCACGGTGGACTGGGAGTTGCGCACGCCGTAGCGGTCGGACCACTCGATGGCCGTGTCCCACGACTCCTGGGCGGCAGAGAGCAGGTCGACGGGCACGAGGCTCTCGTCGATCTTGGACACCTCGTCGCGGTGCATGGCCAGCACCCGGGTCATGGGCTCGCGGTTCTCGGTGTAGCCGGCGAAGGGGCCCATGCGGGCGGCGGTGCGGGCCGACGTGGAGTAGGCCTGGCCGGTCATGAGGGCGGTGATGGCCTCGGTCCAGGACCGGCCCTCGTCGGAGTCGTAGGGCATGCCCAGGGCCATGAGCATGGCGCCCAGATTGGCGTAGCCCAGGCCCAGCTGGCGAAAGCGGCGGGACGTCTCGGCCACCGACTCCGTGGGGTAGTCGGCGTTGCCCACGAGGATCTCCTGGGCGGTGAACATCACCGACACCGCGGCCTTGAAGCCCTCGACGTCGAACGAGCCGTCGTCGTTGAGGAACTTCAGCAGGTTGAGGCTGGCCAGGTTGCACGCCGAGTTGTCGAGGTGCATGTACTCGGAGTTGTGAACTACAACTCCCTCGCCTTCGGGGCCGTGCTCGCCGGCGACGACGAAGGTGTGGGTCCCCCTCACCTCCATGTCGTAGACGGCCACGGGCCCCTCGAGAGCGACCCGGTCGACGACCGACACCACGTCGACCTCGCGCAGTCCCCGCAGTTTCGTACCTGTGGCCAAGGACGAGGCCGCGACGAACTGCCCGTCCGCAGTGAGGAATCGGTGCTCAGGTGTGCAGCGAAGGGACTGACCGCGCCTGGTGCGGACCTCGACCAGTTCGGCGGTCTCTCCGGCCTTCCACACGGACATCGGCAGAGACAGGACCGCTTCGTCGGCTTCGAGATCGAACGACCAAACCCTCGGCAACGAGTTCCCGGCGTCGGACTCCTTGTGCAGGAGGTCGAGACGCATGGGGCCATCCTCGGTCTCGACGAGCGTCTCACCGGTGAAGCAGCACGGGTTGGACGCGTTGATGCGGCCGGTGTTGGAGGCGGTGTGCCAGCGGTTGATGGTGGTGTCGAACTGCATGCCCGGATCCGCGCACTCCCAGGTGGCCTGGGCCATATGGCGGTACAGGTCACGGGCCTTGAGGGTGCGGACGACCTCGCCGGAGATGACCGCCTTCAGCTGCCAGTCGGCGTCGTCGAGCACGGCCTGCATGAACTCGTCGGTGACCCGCACCGAGTTGTTGGCGTTCTGGTACTGGGTGGAGTGGCTGTCCTTGCCGTCGAGGTCCATGTCGAAGCCGGCGTCGCGCAGCACGCGGGCCTTGCGCTCCTCGATGGGCTTGCACCAGATGAAGTCCTCGATGTCGGGGTGGTCGACGTTGAGGATCACCATCTTGGCGGCGCGGCGGGTGGTGCCCCCCGACTTGATGGTGCCGGCGGACGCGTCGGCGCCGCGCATGAAGCTCACCGGGCCCGAGGCCGTGCCACCGCCACGGAGCGGCTCCTTGGACGACCGGATCGTGGACAGGTTGATGCCCGACCCCGACCCGCCCTGGAAGATGATGCCCTCCTCGACGTACCAGTTGAGGATGGACCTCATCGTGTCGTCGACGGCCAGGATGTAGCAGGCCGATGCCTGCTGGGGCCGGCCGGCGACGCCGATGTTGAACCACACCGGCGAGTTGAACGCCGCCTTCTGGTTCACCACCAGGTGCTTGAGTTCGGCCCGGAAGGCCTCGGCCTCCTGCTCGTCGACGAAGTAGCCGTCCTTGGTGCCCCACCGGGTGACGGTGTCGGCCACCCGGTCGATCACCTCGCGCAGCGACGACTCGCGCTCCGCCGACCCCAGCGCCCCCCGGAAGTACTTCTGGGCGACGATGTTGGTGGCGTTCTGCGACCAGCTCAACGGGAACTCCACGTCGCGCTGCTCGAAGGCCACCGTGCCGTCGCGGAAGTTGGAGATGCGCGCGTCGCGGCGCTCCCAGACGACCTCCTCGTAGGGGTCGACACCCTCGGTGGTGAAGTGGCGGCGAATGCCGATGCCTGTCTGCTCCGGGGCCATGGCCATGCGGGGCGCCTCCATCAGTTGTTCGTCGTTGCGGCTGGGGTCACGTGGCTCCTGCCGGCTGGCCAACCACAACATCTAGTGGTTCCTTGCCGCCTAGCTACGAGATACAGATAAATTACAGCACCGTAACTACAGCTGCAAGGGTTCAGCCTCCGGAAACGTGCACGTCAGAGGCTGTGGATGAAAAAACCTCAGGAAGGCGGCTCGCGCTTCAACAGCAGGCCCATCTCCCGCTCGAAGTCGCCCGGTCCCTCGAACTCCTTGTAGACGCTGGCGAAGCGGAGGTAGGCCACCTGGTCGAGGGCCCGGAGGTGATCGAGGACGGTGACACCGATGCGGGCACTGCTGACCTCGGGGCCCTCCAGGCGCAGCGACTCCTCGACCTCGGCCACCAGGGCGTCGACGGCCTCGGCGCTCACCGGGCGGTTCTTCGCCGCAGCCAGCACACCTGCGACCACCTTGGCCCGGGAGAAAGGCTCGCGACCACCCGAACGCTTGACCACCACGACGGGCGCTTCCTCGAGGCGCTCGTAGGTGGTGAATCGCCGGCCGCAGCGGAGGCACTCTCGCCGTCGGCGAATCGCCGCCCCCTCGTCGGCCGTACGTGAGTCGACGACCCTGTCCTCGAGGCTCGAGCACCCCGGACAACGCACCACCTGACCGTACCCGCGCCGGGCCGGCCGGCGTCAGCGGACGAGGATGCGCTCGCCGGCCCGGAGCGTGGCGCCGCCGTGGGCGGCAACCAGGCGGTCGACCAGCGGCCGGACGTCGCCCGTGGGCTGGATGCGGGAGGCGATGCTCCAGAAGGTGTCGCCG
>JBPCJV010000070.1:0-4093 GCA_051004925.1 Acidimicrobiales bacterium
TTCACCGTCGTCGGGGGGATCCGGGTCGCGGCTGTTGAGGCGGGCCTGGGCCCACCGCCGCAACAGGTCGGAGGCGGGAAGGGCCGTGGCCACGGCCGCCAGGTCGGCCCGGCCGCCGGCCACGTCGCTCGAAGCCAGGCGGGCCAGGCCCCGGCAGTACCGCACCCGGGGATCGGCGAGACGGGTCTCGTCGAGGTGGCCGAAGGCGGCCAGGGCCAGGTCGGATCGCCCCAGCTGGGCCAGGGCCACGCCCTGGTTGGCCCACAGCTGCTGAGTGAGGTCGGCGTCGCCGGCCTGGGGGACGGCCGCCAGCCCCGCCTGGGTGGCGAGGAGGGCCTGGGTCCACCGCTCCTGGTACACGGCCACGCGGGCCCGGGCCAGGTGCAGGCGGGCGGGCTGCGACGCCTCCGAGACACCTGCGTCGAGGGTCTGCGCCGCCAGCTTGAGATCGCCGTACGAGGCGAACAGGTTGGCCAGGGCGATCCGTGGTTCGAGCTTGGCGGGGGCGCCGCGCGCCGCGGCGGTCAGCTCGGCCATGCGCGCCTCCTCGCCGTAGGTGACGGCGAAGAGGGTGCGACGCAGGCTCCTCTTCCACCACAGCCACAGCGCCGCCAGCGCGGCGACATGGACGACCAGCGTCGACCAGCTCAGCACCGGCGTGGCCTCGAAGTCGTAGATCGTGAGCCAGTCGCCGAAGCGGGCCGACTGCGAGATGAGGGGATACCCCACGAGGGCGAACACGGCCTCGATGAGCCCTCCGAGGATGAGGAGGTAGCGCAGCGACTGGCGCACGCGCACGAGCAGGGCACCGGCCAGCACCATGCCCACGCCGATGCCGATGCCGACCAGGTTCCCGGCGAGGGACACGAACCACACCTGCGTCTGCGTGACGGAACCGACGTAGCTCACCGAGCCCTCGAACAGCCCGTAGTGGAAGTCGGTCAGCTGGGCGCCCACCAGCGCCACGGCGGCGGCGTGGCCCAGCTCGTGGAACAGCACCACGGCCGGGGGGACGAGGAACACCGCCACCTGCATGGCCACCCGCCGGTCGGCCACGGTGAAGTCGCGGTCGAGAAAGGAATGCCACGAGCGCACCAGTGTGACCAGGGCCAGGACGGCACCGATCCCGAGGATGATGTCGGTGGCGCCCGATCCGAAGCCCATGGTTTCGATGCTAGGGCGGGTCGATGGCGTTGTTGGCGGCGGGCGGACGTGGTTGTCCGGGATCTACAGTGCCGGGCCGTAGCGAGGAGGGGGAGGCGATGGCCCGGCACGACGTCGTCATCGTGGGAATGGGGTCCGGAGGGATGGTGGCGGCCGAGTTCGCCGCCACCCTCGGCCTCAGAGTGGCGGTGGTCGAGCGCAGCCGCGTCGGCGGCGACTGCCTGTGGACCGGTTGCGTGCCCAGCAAGGCGCTGCTGGCGTCGGGCAAGGCGGCCCACACCATGCGCGTCGCCGACCGGTGGGGGCTCCCGTCGGTCGACCCCGAGATCGACACGTCGCTGGTGTGGAAGCGCATCCGGGCCGTGCAACAGGCGGTGGCGTCGACCGACGACGACCCCGACCGCTACCGGGCCATGGGCGTGGAGATCGTCTTCGGGTTCGCCTCCCTGGTCGGGCCGCACACCGTGCGGGTCACCGGCGCCGACGGCTCGGTGTCCGACCTCGAGACCCGGTTCGTGCTCCTGTGCCCGGGGAGCCGGCCGGCGGTACCGCCCGTCGAGGGCCTGGCCGACGCCGGGTTCCTCACCAGCGAGAACGTCTTCGAGTTGGAGCGGGGCCCGTCCAGCGTGGTGATGATCGGCGGGGGCCCCATCGCCGTCGAGATGGCGCAGGGCTTCTCGCGCCTGGGCATCGGGGTCACCGTGCTCCAGAAGGGCCCGGGGATCCTGCCCCGCGACGAGCCCGACCTGGTGGCCATCCTCACCCGCCTGCTGATCGACGACGGTGTCGACCTGCGGCTCAACGTGGAGACCGAGCGGGTCACGGTCGAGAACGGGCGCAAGGTTGTGCACGGCACCGAGAACGGCGTGGCCGGCCGGTGGGACGCCGAGGAGCTGATGGTGGCGGTGGGCCGCCGCCCCAACATCGCCGGGCTGGGGCTGGAGGAGATCGGGGTCGAGGTGGGGGCCAGGGGGGTCGTCGTCGACCAGCGGATGCGCACGACCGTGCCGTCGGTCTACGCCGCCGGCGACGTGGCCGGGCGCTTCCTGTTCACCCACTCGGCCGCCTACGAGGGCGTGCGCGCCATCCGCGACATGTTCTTCCCGGGAAAGGGTACGGTCACCGACTTCGTCCCCTGGTGCACGTTCACCGATCCGGAGCTGGCCCACGCGGGCGCCACCGTGGCCGAGGCCGAGAAGCGCTGGGGCGACAGCGTGAAGATCTGGCGCATGGACCTCGTCCACTCCGACCGGGCCCGGGCCGACGGCGCCCCCGAGGGGGCGATCGTCATCGTCACCCACGACGAGCAGGTGGTCGGAGCGCACATCCTGGCTCCCTCGGCGGGGGAGATGATCCACGAGCTGGCCCTGGCCATCAGCCGGGGTCTCAGCTTCGGCGACGTGGCCTCGCTGATCCACGTGTACCCCACGCTGTCCACGAGCATCGGCCAACTCGCCTCGGAGTCTGCCTTCGAGGGGGCCAAGCGCCTGCGCTGGCTGGTACGTCGCGAGCGGTAGCGGTGACCCGGCGGCTCAATCGTCGTTCTTGTTCTTCTCCCGGTTGGGATCGGGCCCGGAGTTGTCGTTCGACCCCCCGGTCGTGGTCGCCGGGGTGGTGAGGGCGTCGAGAACGTTCTGGTCGATCCCCGGCACCTGCCGGAGGAGCTCGATCACCGAGGCGGCGGTGTTGCCGGACAGCTGGCCGGCGCGGTCCCATCCCACCACCGCGACCAGGGCGGCGGTGGCCTCGGTGCCGCCCCCACCGGCCTGCACCTGGTCGGCCACCCCGCGCAGGCGACCGGCGAGAGTGGCGGCCAGGGGGCCGCCGTCGGCTTCGATGCCGGCCGCGGCGTCGCGCAGCTGACGGGCCAGGCCGCTGCCCGGGGCGACCGTGGTCGGTGACTGCGGCGCCGTCGTGGTCGCCTGCGACGCGCTGGTGGGTGGCCCGCTGGTCGCCGTCTGCGGCCGGTCGTCGTCCAACGCGGAGCGCACGAGGAGGACGGCGATCACGAGCACCACGCCGGCGACGGCCGCCCATGCCAGCGCCCGGGTCAGGGCGTCTCGCCGCGGCCCGGTCGGCGACGGGTCGGGCGGGGCGGTCGCCGCCGGCCCGCCCGTGTCGCCGAGCACCATGGTGTGGTCGGCGGCGGCCGCGTCCACTGTGTCGTCGAGCGGTCCGGGGACCGGCGGGGGCGCCGGTTGCGGTGCAGCCAGGGCCGCGGCCATGTCGGCCGCTGTGGCGAAGCGGGCCGCCGGGTCCCGGGCCATGGCCCGCTCCACGGTCGCGACGAGGCCGGGATCGAGGTCGGGCCGGACCTCCGCCAGCGGCCGGTGGTCTCCGGCGGTGACGGCTCGGGCCGTGGCCAGCGCCGTCGGCCCCGTGAACGGCTTGGCGCCGGCCAGGGCCTCGTAGAGCACCACGCCCAGGGCCCACAGGTCCGAGCGGGGCCCCGCAGGCGTGCCGTCGAGGCGCTCCGGGGCCAGGTAGGCGGGCGTGCCGAGGAGCTGGCCGGTGGTGGTGAGGTCACCGCCGTCGGCCGCCTCCACGCTCTTGGCGATGCCGAAGTCGGCCACCTTGGCCCTTCCGTCGGCGGCCAGCAGGATGTTGCCGGGCTTCACGTCGCGGTGCATCAGGCCGGCGTCGTGGGCGGCGCCGAGGGCGCCGAGGACCTCGGTGGCGACAGTGGTCAGCCAGGCCGGGTCGACCGGGCCGTCGGCGATGCGGTCGGCCAGGCTCTCGCCCGGGAGGCGCTCCATCACGATGTAGGCCACGCCCTCGTACTCGCCGGTGTCGAACACGGCCACGGCGTCGGGGTGCAAGAGCGACGCCGCAGCCCGGGCCTCGGCCTCAAATCGCGAGCGGAGGTCTGACTGGGCCGCCGTCTCCGGCAGCAGAAGCGTGATCGCGACCTGCCGCCCCAGGCGTCGGT
>JBPCJV010000071.1:0-10813 GCA_051004925.1 Acidimicrobiales bacterium
GGCCTGGGCGGGGTCGAGCGACCCCGGGCTCTGCATGCCGAGACGGAGGATGTCGGGCGGAGGCTTGGCCGCCGTCGGGGTGAGCCCGCCGCCGGACGACTGGCAGGCGGCCCCCACCAGGGCGAACAGCAGCACCAGCCCGGTCGCGGCCCTCCACCTGGCCTTCATCGGAGCTGGGTGCGAGGGGTCATGACCACCGGGCAGTCTAGGGACGGAGGAGACGGCCCAAGGGCGCGCCCGCCGGTCGGTGGCGAGGACAGCCTCACGCCAGGCGGATGTCGGCGTAGGTCGGGTACTCGAAGAAGTCCAGGGAGACGTTCTCGAACCGGTTCGAGACCACTCGGTACTGGGTGCGGTACCAGAGCGGGATCAGGGCCAGATCCTCGCCGACGGCCAGGCGCTCGGCCTTCTTGGTCAGCTCCGCCTTCTTCCCCTTTCCTTCCGCCTTCAGGGCTTGGTCGAGAAGGGCGTCGAACTCGGGGTTCCGGTACCCCGAACGGTTGTCGCCGGGCGGGAGGGACCCGCTCGACAGCAGGGGCCGCAGGAAGTCGTCGGCGCTCGGGAGGTCGGGTGCCCACGACGCCCGGAAGAGGCCGGTGGCATCGGGGGCCTCCTCCTTCGCCAGCAGCTCCCGGAACGGCATGCCCTGGAGGTCGATGTCGAGGCCGAGGGTGTCGCGGAGCTGCTGGGCCACGGCTTCGACCCACACCTCGTGACCACCCCCGGTGTTGAAGGAGAACCTCACCCTCGTGCCCGGCGGGATGCCACCCTCGCGCGCCAGCTGCTTCGCCTTGTCGACATCGAGCTTGCAGACGCTGCACCCGTCGGGCTGGTGGAAGGCCTCGAGCGGCGGCGGGATCAGGGAGGTGGCCTTGGTCTGGAACCCGTTGAACACGCTCCTGATGACGGCGTCGCGGTCGATGGCCAGGGAGATGGCCCGGCGGGCCCTGACGTCGTTCAGGGGCGGGTTGGCCACGTTGGCCAGCAGGTAGTTGACGCCGAAGGTGGGCGTGGCCATGAACTCGTCCCTGGGCTCGTAGGTGGCCTCGGCCTGCGGAAGCATGACGGGCGGGATCCGGGCCCAGTCGGCCCTCCCCTCCTGGAAGTTCCAGTACTCGGTCTCGATGGCGGTCTCCGGGGGCACGATGGTGAACTCCACGCCGTCGAGATGGGCTTTGGTGCCGTGGTAGGCGTCGTTGCGCACCAGGGAGATGCTGACGTTGCGGTTCCACGGCTCCCGCATCCTGAACGGGCCGTTGCCGATCGGCATGGCGTAGTAGGCCGAGTTGGGATCGGCCCGCCCCGCCTCCTTGGGCACGGGGCTGAACACCGGACGCCAGGTCGCCTTGTCGAACTCGCAGTTGGGCCGGGACAGCTTTACCACGAGGGTCTGGTCGTCGGGTGCGGACAGGCCCGACAGCGTCGTGGCCGTGGGCGCGCCCCCGGCGGCCGTGCCGTGGACGGCCTCGTAGCCCTCGATGTCGTCCAGGAAGTGGGCGGTGGCCGAGGCCGCGTCCCTCGCCGAGGCCGCGTCCCTGGCCGCGGCGCGCGTCATGCCGTCGACGAACGACTGGGCGGTGACCGGCTCGCCCGTGGAGAAGGTGGTCCCGGGTCGCAGTTGGAAGACCCACTGGGTGCAGTCGGGGTCGTGCAACCAGTTCGTCGCCACCCCGGGGGTGAGCTCGGACGTCTCGGGGTCGAGGTTGACCAGGCCGTCGAAGAGGGCGCTGGTGACGCTCTCCCCACCCGGCTCCTGCGAGTTGTAGGGGTCGATGGCCGCCGGCTCGACGATGCCGAGGCGGAACACGCCGCCCCGCTCGCCACCTGTCGCCGAATCACCGCCACCGCCGCCCGAGCAGGCCCCGGCCAGGAGGGTCAGGCCGAGGAGGGGCGCCGCGGTGCGTACCCCGCGCCAAAGCAGGTGACCACGTGGTTGACGGCGCACTCCGAACCTCCCTGACCCGCGTGACACTCGGTGGTGCGGGCTTATTGGAGCCGGATCTCCAGGATGACGGAGGTGAAGGCGAAGACCACCGCGACGGCCACGGTGATGCGGTCGAGGTTGCGCTCGACCACGGTGGAACCGGCGGCCGCGCCGCCCATGCCACCGCCGAACATGTCGGAGAGGCCCCCGCCCCGGCCGCTGTGGAGCAGGATCAACAGGATCAGGGCCAGCGAGACACCCACATGGATGACCATCACGAACGGAGTCAGCACGCGCGGCGGCTCTTTCCCAGATCAGGCACGGATGTCGAGGTTATCAGCACCGGGTCGCCCCGAAGGCTGTCTACCCTGAAGTCCGCTGGTACCGGACGATCTTGGCGAACTCGTCGGCTTCGAGGCTGGCCCCGCCCACCAGGGCCCCGTCGATGTCGGGCTGATCCATGATCTCGGCGATGTTGGACGACTTCACCGAGCCTCCGTACTGGATACGCACCGCCTCGGCGACGGCATCCCCGTGGAGATCGGCCACCACGCTGCGGATCAGGGAGATCGTCTTCTGGGCGTCGTCGGGCGTGGCCGTCTTCCCCGTGCCGATGGCCCAGATGGGCTCGTAGGCCACGACCATGGCCGCGACCCGCTCCGACGCGGGACCGTTGAGGGCGGCCCGCACCTGACCGGAGACCTTCGACTCGGTGTGGCCCGCCTCCCGCTCGTCGAGGGTCTCGCCCACGCACAGGATGGGCTTCATGCCCGCGACCCACACCGCCTCGAGCTTGCGACTGACGGTCTCGTCGGTCTCCCCGAACAGCTCACGGCGCTCGGAGTGCCCGATGATGCACCACGAGACGTTGAGCTTGGCCAGCATGGGGGCACTGATCTCCCCGGTGAAGGCCCCCGCCTCCTCCCAGTGGCAGTTCTGGGCGCCCAGGGCGATCGGGATCCGGTCGGCGTCGAGCACGGTCTGGATCGACCGCAGGCTGGTGAACGGCGGGTGCACCGACACGTCGACGGCGTCGTAGTCGCCGCCGTCGAGGCTGAACGACAGCTTCTGCACCACCTGGATGGCCTCGAGGTGGTTGTGGTTCATCTTCCAGTTGCCGCTGATGAACGGCTTGCGGCCCTCAGGCATTGTCGCCGCCCTTCTTCTCAGCCGAGTCGCGCAGGGCCTTCAGGCCGGGCAGGTCGCCCTTCTCGATGAACTCGAGGGAGGCTCCGCCGCCCGTCGAGATGTGGTCGACACCGTCGGCGAACCCGAACTCGGCCACCGCCGCGGCGCTGTCGCCGCCGCCCACCACCGTGAACCCGTCGGCGCCCGCCACCGCCTCGGCCACGGTCTTGGTGCCGGCCGCGAACCGCTCGTCCTCGAACATGCCCATGGGGCCGTTCCACAGGACGGTGCCCGCCCCGGCGATGGCCTCGGCGAACGCCTTGGCGCTCTCGGGGCCGATGTCGAGCCCCTTCCACCCGTCGGGCACGTCGGCCCCCTTGGTGTCGACCTCCTCGTCGTCGCCGGGACCCGACTCCCCGCTCCCGGCGCCGCTCGGGCGCAAGGCCACCACGTCGGTGGGCAGGAGGATCTCCTTGCCCGACTCGAGCAGCTCCCGGCAGGCGTCGATCTGGTCTTCCTGAAGGAGCGAGTCGCCCACGTCGTGGCCCTGGGCGGCCAGGAACGTGAAGCACATCCCCCCGCCGATGACCAAGACGTCGACCTGGTCGAGCAGGGCCTTGATCACCCCGAGCTTGTCGCTCACCTTGGCGCCCCCGAGTACGGCCACGAACGGTCGCTTCGGGTCCTCCAGGAGCGTGCTCAAGACCTCGACCTCGCGGGCCAGCAGGCGACCGGCGGCGCTGGGCAGGTGCTGGGGCGGGCCCACCACCGAGGCGTGCGACCGATGGCAGGCGCCGAAGGCGTCGTTCACATAGAGGTCGTGGCCGTCGACCAGTCGCTGGACGAAGTCGGCGTCGTTGTCCTCCTCACCCGGGTCGAACCGCAGGTTCTCCATGAGCTCGACGTCGGGGGCCAGCTCGGCCAGCCGCTCGCGGACGGGGTCGAGGCTGTACTTGTCGTCGGGCTTGCCCTTTGGCCTACCGAGATGGGCACACGCGTCCACGCTGGCGCCGTGCTCGACCAGCCACTCGATGGTGGGCAGGGCCGCCTTGATGCGCATGTCGTCGTCGATGCCGCCGTCGGAGATGGGGACGTTGAAGTCGACGCGCATGAGCACCCGCTTGCCCTTGGGATCGGGCAGGTCCTCGAGGGCGGGGAGCTTCATTTGCCGGCCGAGCCGACCAACTCCACCAAGTCGACGAGGCGGTTCGAGTAGCCCCACTCGTTGTCGTACCAGCCGCACACCTTGACCATGTTGCCCATGGCCATGGTGAGGTCGGAGTCGAAGGTGACCGACATCGGCGACCCCACGATGTCGGTGGAAACCAGGGCGTCGTCGGAGTACTCGATGATCTTGGCCATGGGGCCGTCGGTGGCGGCCTTGCGGAAAGCCTCGTTGACCTCGTCGACGGTGACCTCGCGGCTGAGGATGGCGGTGAAGTCGGTGATGGAGCCGTCGGCCACGGGTACCCGCAGGGCGGTGCCGTCGAGCTTGCCCTTCATGGCCTCCAGGACCAGGCTCGTGGCCCGGGCCGCACCGGTGGACGAGGGCACGATGTTGAGGGCCGCCGAACGGCCCCGCTACAGGTCCTTGTGCTGGAGGTCGAGCAGGTTCTGGTCGTTGGTCATGGCGTGCACGGTGGTCATGAGGCCCTTCTCCCCGCCGAAGGCGTCGTCGAGGACCTTCAACCTGGGCACGAAGCAGTTGGTGGTGCAGGAGGCGTTGGACACGACCTTGTGCTCGTCGGGATCGAAGGTGTCGTCGTTGACGCCGACCACGAAGGTGGCGTCGGCACCGCTGGCAGGGGCGGAGACGATCACGCAGGGAGCGCCGGCGGCGAGGTGCTGGGCCGCCTTGTCGCGGTCGGTGAAGAGGCCGGTGGACTCGATGACCACGTCGACGCCCAGCTCGCCCCAGGGCAGGGCCTTGGGGTCGCGCTCGGCGGTGACCTTGAAGCTCTGCTTGCCGACCTGGATGCCGTCGTCGGTGGTGGCGACGTCCTCGTCGAGCTTGCCGAGTACCGAGTCGAACTTCATGAGGTGGGCCAGGGTGTCCGGCGACGTGAGGTCGTTCACGGCCACTATCTCGATGTCGGACCCACGTTGGAGCACGGCCCGGGTGAAGTTGCGCCCGATCCGGCCGAACCCGTTGATACCCACCCTGACGGTCATGTGTTTCCTCCTTGTTTCTGCCTGTCTACCCGACCCATGTCGACCAGATCCACTAGTGCTGCCGCCAGCCGCTCCGGATCATGCGCCATCTCGCCTGGCCGGGCTACCGGCCGCTCGACGCACGTGACACCGGGGCTGCCGACGGGGAGAGCGCCCGGATGGTACAGGACCACGTCGACGTCGAGCCCGTGGGCGGCGAGAGCCTCGACGTGGTCGGCCACGTCGTAGCCCGTGGTCTCGGGAGCCTGCTCACGCAGGTTGCAGACGTAGACCTTGCGCCCCGGGGTGGTCGCCAGGGCGTCGCGCAGGGCGGGCACGGCCACGACGGCCAGCACGCTCGTGAACAGCGAGCCGGGGCCGATGACCACCTGGTCAGCCCGGGCCAAGGCCTCCAGGGCGGCCTCCGGCGGCTCGGGGTCGGCGGGCACGAGCGACACGCCCACGATGCGGCCGGAGTTGGCCACGGCGACCTGGCCCTGGACGGACCCCTCCCCTCCCGTGGCGTCGGTGCCGACCACGGCCTTGAGCACCACCGGGTCGCAGGTGGCGGGCACGACCCGGCCGACCGCCCCCAGCAGCCGCCCGGCCTCGGCCAGGGCCGTCGGGAAGTCGCCGGTGGCATCGGCCAGCCCGGCGATCACCAGGTTGCCGAAGGCATGGCCTTCCAGGTCGCCGGAGGCGAAGCGGTGCTCGAAGGCGCCGGTCCACAGCGACTCCGGCTGGGCCAGGGCCACGAGGCACTTCCGCAGGTCGCCGGGAGGCGGGATGCCGAAGTCGGCGCGCAGGCGGCCACTCGAGCCTCCGTCGTCGGCCACCGAGACGATGGCGCAGATGTCGTCGGCGTAGCGCCGGACGGCCCCCAGGCTGGCGGCCAGTCCGTGACCGCCGCCCAGGGCGACGACCCTCGTCACGGCCCGGCTCCCGGGCGACCCGTCCACTCGGACCGGTGCTTCTCGATGTCGCGGTGCGAGATCGTGGGGTCGAAGCCCCGCTCCCGCAGGATCCGCCCCAGCTCAGCGGCGATGACCACCGAGCGGTGGGTGCCCCCTGTGCACCCGATGCCGATGGAGAGGTAGGACTTCCCCTCCTTCACGTAGGCCGGCAGCAGGAGGCCGAGAAGGTCGTCGATCCTGGTGAGGAACTCACCCGTGTCGGGCTGGCCGCAGACGTACTCGCGCACCATCTCGTCGAGGCCGGTCAACGGGCGCAAGTCGGGGACCCAGTGGGGGTTCGGGAGGAACCGGCAGTCGAAGACCAGGTCGACGTCGAGGGGGAGCCCGTGCTTGTACCCGAACGAGACCACGCTCGTCTGCAGGCCGCTCTCGGCGTCGCGGGCGAACAGCTCGAGGAGACGGTCACGGAGCTGGTGGACGTTGAGGTCGCTGGTGTCGACCACCACGTCGGCCTGCGACTTCACGGGTTCGAGGAGCTTGCGCTCGCGCTCGATGTCCTCGGACACCCGGTCGCCCCCGGCCAGGGGATGGCGGCGCCTGGTGTTCTCGTACCTGCGGACGAGCACCTCGGTTGTGGCCTCGAGGAACAGGATCCGCACCCGGGAGGCGGTCTTCACCAGCTGGTCGAGCGCGGGCGAGAGCTCGTCGAGATACGCCCCCGTGCCCACGACCAGGGCCACCCGCTCGACGGTGGACCCGGGGGCCTGCACCAGCTCGGTGAACTTGCTGAGCAGCGCCGGCGGCATGTTGTCGATCACGAACCAGCCGAGGTCCTCGAAGCTGTCCGCGGCCTGGGACCGTCCCGCACCGGAGAGGCCGGTGATGATGAGGAACTCGCTCACGCAAGAGCAGG
This sequence comes from Acidimicrobiales bacterium, assembly GCA_051004925.1. GTDB lineage: Bacteria > Actinomycetota > Acidimicrobiia > Acidimicrobiales > AC-14 > DATAQC01. The sequence continues at coordinate 7,031 of JBPCJV010000071.1, forward strand.
CTACAGGCGGGCATCGCGCTACTGGTCCGGTGTGGTTCACTCCTCGGGTGAAGAAGTCGGTTGATTTCGCCATGGACGACCACCCGGCCGGCGACGAGGACCATTTCCCCGTCGCATGGGTCGTGGCCGTGTTCGACGACTGCGAGGCCTGCGACGACATCCGGATCGAGCTCACCCTGGAGGAACAGGGTCGGGCTGGTGCCGGCGTGGTCGCCCATCTCGCCCCGGCCATGGCCCGCCGGCTGCGCACGGCCATCGGCGTCGCCCTCCGCGAGGTGGGCGAGTCGCCCGGCGCGTAGTTTGGCGCGCTGAGCACCGCAGAGGTACCCGGCGCGCCAACGTTCGTCAGGTGGCGAACTTCTGGGCGACAAATAGCAGCAGCCGGGGGATGGTGGCGGCGTCGCGGTACTCGGCGGCCCGGGCCATGAAGCCGGGCGGGGGCGGGGGCTCCTCCATGCGGCGGATCACCAGGCCCGCGGCGGCCATGGCGTTCACGTAGCGGGACAACGGCCGGTGGACGAAGGGCACGAACACGCCCTTCTCCACCTCCTCGAGCGACGAGTCCTCGTTGAGGTAGGGCCCGATGCGCCAGTACTGCTCGTCGAGGATGTGGTCGTCGATCCACCCCGACCCCGGGGCCTGGAGGAGGGGGTGGTTCAGGAAGAACAGGAAGCGGCCGCCCGGGCGCAGGACCCGGCCGACTTCGGCCAGGGCCTCGTCGGTGTCGGTGATGTGCTCGAACACCAGGCACGCGACCACCGCGTCAAACGACGCCGCCGGGAAGGGAAGGTGGCCGGCGACCCCCCGGGCGTAGAGGGGCCCTCCCCCGCGCCGGCGGCCCACCGACACCTGGGCTGCCACCGGGTCGACGCCCACCACGCGCCGGGCCCCGACCGCGGCAGCCACCCGGGCCACCTGGCCCTCGCCGGCGCCGATGTCGAGGACGTCGACCGCCCCCGCCAGGTGCGTCCCGGCCAGGGGCAGGATCTGCTCGTCGTACTCGGCGTCGGCCCCGTTGGTGAAGTGCTCCTGCCACCACCCGGCGTGGGCCTCCCACAGCGCCGCCGGCGAGTCCGGCAACGGTTCGGCGTCAGCCACGGCCGGTGCCGTTCGACGACGCCGACACCCCGCCCAGAGGGCCGCTCGTGGGTGAGTGGAGGGCGGTATACGTCGCCACGGCCACGGCGTCGGGAAGCCAGGGCAGGGCGGTGAGGTCCTCCAGCGACGCAGTCTTGACGGCGCGGATGCCTCCCAGCTCGACCAGGAGGCGGCGCTTGCGGGTCGGACCGAGCCCGGGGACGTCGTCGAGGGCGCTGCGGGTCATGCGCTTGGCCCGCAGCTGGCGGTGGTAGGCCACCGCGAACCGGTGGGCCTCGTCACGCACCCGCTGCAGCAGGTAGAGGGCCTCCGACTGGCGGGGGATGCGGACAGGGTCGGCCTGGCCGGGCACGTAGACCTCCTCGAAGCGCTTGGCCAGGGCGGCCACGAAGATCTCGTCCGCCAGGCCCAGCTCGGTGACCACGTCGACGGCCACGCTCAGCTGCCCCATGCCGCCGTCGACGAGGAGCAGGTTGGGCTGGTAGGCGAAGCGGCGGCGGCCCCGCTCGCCGGGCGGGCGGCCGCGCTCGGCGAGCATGGCCTTCAGCCGGCGGGTGAGCACCTCGCGCATGGCCCCATAGTCGTCGTTGCCCGGCACCTCGCGGATGCGAAAGCGGCGGTAGTCGCTCTTCTTGGGCAGGCCGTCCTCGACCACCACCATGGACCCCACGTAGTCGCTCCCCTGGATGTGGCTCATGTCGTAGCACTCGATGCGCAGGGGGGCGTGGGGCAGGCCCAGGGCCTCCTGGAGGGCGTTGAGGGCCCGGGCCCGGGCGTTGTGGTCGGACGCCCGCTTGAGCCGGTGGCGGACGAACTCCTCCTTGGCGTTCTGGGTGACCGTGGCCTGCAGGGCCCGCTTGCCGCCCCGCTGGGGGACCCGGACGGCCACCTTGGAGCCCCGCAGCTCCGACAGCCAGCGGACGTACAGGTCGGGGTCGTCGGGGTCGTCGGGCACCAGCACCTCGCGGGGTATCGAGTCTGGGTCGGCCTCCGCGTAGAGCCCCTCGAGCACGTGACCGACGAGCTCGGGCCGGGTGACGTCCTCGACCTTGTCGACCACGAACCCCTTGCGCCCCACCATCCGGCCCCGGCGCACGTAGAACACCTGGATCGCCGCCTCCAGCTCGTCCTCGGCGATTCCCAGGACGTCGAGGTCCTCGGGACGCTCGGTGACCATCGCCTGCTTCTCGATGACCTTGCGCACGCTGGCCAGGCGGTCGCGCATGCGGGCGGCCCGCTCGAACTCCAGGTTGGCGGCGGACTCCTTCATCTCGCGTTCGAGCCGGCTGATCACCGGCTGGGTCTCGCCGTCGAGGAAGTTGACCAGCTCGCCAACCAGGGCGTCGTGGTCGGCCTTGTCGATTTCGCCGACGCACGGGCCCGTGCATTTTTCGATGTGGAACAGCAGGCAGGGCCGGCCCAGCTTGTGATGGCGCTCCAGCTTGTTGTCGGAGCAGGTGCGGATGGGGAAGGTGCGCAGCAGCAGGTCGAGGGTCTCGCGGATGGCGTAGGCGTGGCCGTACGGGCCGAAGTAGCGGGTGCCCTTGCGCTTGCGCCCCCGCATCACCTGGGCACGCGGCCATTGGTCGCTGAGGGTGACGGCCAGGAAGGGGTAGCTCTTGTCGTCCCGCAGGCGGATGTTGAACCGCGGCTTGTGCTGCTTGATCAGGCTGTACTCGAGCATCAGCGCTTCGACGTCGTTGCGGACCTGGATCCACTCCACCGAGGCCGCCGACGCCACCATCTGGGCCGTACGGGGCGGCAGGGTGGCCGGGTTGCCGAAGTAGTTCGACAGCCGCGAGCGCAGCGACTTGGCCTTCCCCACGTAGATGACCCGCCCCTCGGCGTCTTTGAACTGGTAGGAGCCGGGGACGTCGGGGATTGACCCGGCCGGCGGGCGCTGGAGCATCGCCACCATGATAGCGATACCGAATCCGTTATCATCGGGAGATGACAAGAGTGCCCGAGTGGGTGAACGGGGCTCGGCGGTCGGCCGGCCTGACCCAGCGGCAGCTGGCGGTGCGATCCGGTGTCCCCCAACCCACGATTGCCAGGATCGAGTCCGGTCGCCAGATGCCCCGGGCCGACACGCTCGACAAGCTTCTGAGGGCGTGCGGCTGGGAGCTGGACATGACGCCCCGCCGGGGTGAGGGTGAGGACCGCAGCCTCATCGCACACTGGCTCTCGCTCACACCTGCGGAGCGGGCGGTCGGAGGCGCGGCCTACGGCCAGTTCCTGGATCGGGTCCGCCAAGCCCGCCGGGTGTCATGAGCCCAGCGACCTTCGACCCCCTGGGCGCCTTGCGCGTGCTCAGCGATTCAGGCGTGACCTTCGTCCTGATCGGCGGCTACGCGGCCGAGCTTCTCGGTGCTCCGGTCATGACCAATGACATCGACATCTGTTACGAACGCTCGCCCGACAACCTCGAGCGTCTGGCGGCCGCGCTACGGCAGATGAACGCCAAGCTTCGGGTGGCGAATGTCGACGAGGACCTCCCGTCCATCCTCGACGCACAGACCCTGGCCAATGGCGACTCCTTCACGTTCGCCACCGACCTGGGAAGCCTCGACGTGCTCGCCACACCCTCGGGCACGGCCGGCTTCCGAGACCTTTCCGTCCGGGCCGCGATGTACGCGCTCCCTGGGGGTCTGAGGGTGCAGGTCGTCGACCTGGCCGACCTCATGC
>JBPCJV010000072.1:0-6022 GCA_051004925.1 Acidimicrobiales bacterium
ACCCTCCCTCCTGACGGTGGGTCCAGTGGCGGCAAGTCTACCGGTGCCGCTTGCGAATGCGAGATGCACCCCTCCGACCTGGGCGACGGGGAGGTGTGACTCTCTTCCCAACATCGGCACTGGACAACCGATTCCTGAGGTTTACGCGCCGCCGCCGACGCCGCCGTTCCGGTCAGGTTTCGCGGTGTCCTGGCCCCCCGAAACCTGACCAGAACGGTCGAGGGCGGGCTCCTCGCGCCCGCCGGGCAGCATCGCCCGCAGAGAGCGGTCGTACGGGGCCGACGCGACCCTGACTTCGGTGACGATGGCGGTCACCAGCGCTGCGGGCGTGATGTCGAAGGCCCGGTTGTCGGCGGCGAACGCCGGGGGGGCGACGCTCGTGCCGCCGACCGCCGTCACCTCGTCGGGGCTGCGGTGCTCAATGGGGATGGCTGACCCGTCGGGGCAACCAAGGTCGATGGTGGAGGTCGGGGCCCCGACGTAGAACGGCACTCCGTGGTGGCGGGCCAGCACGGCCAGGCCATAGGTGCCCACCTTGTTGGCCACGTCGCCGTTGGCGGCGATGCGGTCGGCGCCCACGACCACGCAGTCGACCTCGCCACCGGCCATGAGCGAGGCGGCCATCACGTCGGCAACCAGCGTGGCCGGGACCCCCAGGCGGTCGAGCTCCCAGGCGGTCAACCGGGCGCCCTGGAGGGCGGGGCGGGTCTCACCCACCCAGACCGTCGGGTGCCGGCCGCCCTCATGGGCGGCCCGCACGATGCCCAGGCCCGTCCCGTACCCCGCGCAGGCCAGGGCGCCGGAGTTGCAGTGCGTGTAGCCGTGGGCCCAGACGGGGATCAGGCCGGCCCCGTTCGACCCGAGGCGGCGGTTGCGGGCCACGTCGTCGGCGGCCATGCGCCGGGCCTCGGCCACGGGGTCGTCGGCCCGCATGGCCCGGTCGACCCCCCAGGCCAGGTTCACCGCCGTGGGCCGGGTGGCCACCAGCCGGGCGGCGGCCTCGGCGGTGGAAACACCGGTCGTGCGGGCCAGGGCGATGCCCATGGCCCCTGCCACACCCAGGGCCGGCGCACCGCGCACGGCCATGGTGGCGATGGCGTCGCACAGGTCCGCGACGGTGTACACGTCGAGCATCACCAGCTCGGCCGGCAGGCGCCGCTGGTCGATGAGGCGGACCCGTCCGTCGACCCACGCGATGGTGGGCGGGATGGGATCCAGCCCCGGGTCCTGGGCCCGAGCGGCCCTCTGAGCGGGGTACCTGCCCGTCATACCGGCAGGTTGCGTTCGTAGACCAGGCGCAGCCCGTGGAGGGTCAGCCAGGGCTCGTGGTGCTGGATGCAGGCCGAGTACGGGGCGATCAGGTTGCCGAGTCCGCCGGTGGAGACGACCGAGCAGGGCCCCAGCTCGCCCTCGAATCGGCGGCAAAGCCCGTCGACGGCTCCGGCGAACCCGAAGATCGCTCCCGACTGGATGGATTCCACCGTGCTCTTGCCGATGGCCCGGCGGGGCTCGATCAGCCGCACCCGGGAGAGGGCGGCGGCCCGTTCGAACAGGGCGTCGAGGCTGATCTCCACGCCCGGCAGGATGGCTCCGCCGAGGTACTCGCCGCGGGCCGACGTGGCGTCCACCGTCGTGGCCGTGCCGAAGTCGCAGACGATGGTGGGGCCGCCGTGGAGGTCGAAGGCGCCCACGGCGTTGGCGATGCGGTCGGCCCCCACCTCCTTGGGGTTGTCGTAGAGGATGGGCATGCCCGTGCGCGTGCCGGGCCCCACCACCACCGGCGGTGCCGCCAGGTAGCGCTCGGCCATCTCGGTCAGCACGACGGTGAGGCGGGGGACGGTGGAGCTCACCACCATGCCCGTGACCTGGTCGAAGGTGATGTCCCGCTGGGCCAGGAACTGGCCGAGCAGCAGGGCGTGCTCGTCGGAGCTGCGTTCCGCGCTGGTGGCGATGCGCCAGTGGCTCACCAGCTCGGTGCCGACACCCCGCTCAGAAGGCCGCCCGGGCCTCGCATAGAGCCCGACGACGGTCTGGGTGTTGCCGGCGTCGACGGCGAGGAGCACCGGGGCTCAGCCCGCCACGTCGAGCCCGATGTCGAGCACGGGCGCCGAGTGGGTCAGGGCGCCGACGGAGACGAGGTCGGCCCCGGCCGCGGCATAGGCGGCCACCGTGTCGAGCGTCACCCCACCGGAGACCTCCACCAGGCAGGCCCGGGCCACGAGCCCGACGCAGGTCGAGACCTCGTCCGGCGTCATGTTGTCGAGCAGCACCAGGTCGACGCGCGCGGCCAGGGCCTCCTCGACCTGAGCGGCGGTGTCGCACTCGACCTGCACCGCTCGCCCCGGCCACAGCGTGCGGGCCCGGGCCACGGCCTCGGCGATCGGCGTGCCGGCCAGATGGTTGTCCTTGAGGAGGATCCCGTCGGACAGCGACCCCCGGTGGTTGACGCCGCCACCGGCCCGCACCGCGGCCTTCTCCAGCGCCCGCAGGCCCGGCGTGGTCTTGCGGGTGTCGCGGATGGCCACCCAGTGGCCCTTCGTCAGGTCCGCGTACCGGCGGGTGAGGGTGGCCACGCCTGACAGGTGGCCGAGGAGGTTGAGCGCGGTCCGCTCGGCGGCGAGGATCGACGCCAGCCGGCCCTCCACCCGGGCGACGGACGTGCCCGCCTCGACGGCATCGCCGTCGTCGGCCGACCACTGCACGGTGACCGCGGGGTCGACCTGGGCGAACGTCTCGGTGGCCGACAGACAGCCGGCGAGCACCCCGGCCTGGCGGGCGACGACATCGGCGACGGCGACGACTCCACGGGGGAGGAGGGCGGCGGTGATGTCGCCCAAGGGCCCCATGTCCTCGGCCAGGGCCCGGGCCACGATCTCCCGCACCTCGGTGACCGGCGGATGCACCGGCCCTCGCGCCGGGGAGCCGCCCTCCCGCTCCGGCACGCTGATCATCCGAGGACCATCCGGGTGCAGAGGTCGGCGCGGGTGTCCGGGAAGTCGGTGCGGGTGTGGCAGCCGCGCGTCTCCCGGCGGGCCGACGCGGCGAGCACCACGGCGGTGCCCACGGTGAGGAGGTTACGGGTCTCGCGGGCCTGACGCGACAGGTCGGTGGGGTCGACGGTGGCCGTGGCCGCCGCCAACTGGCGGTCGGCCTCGTCCAGCGAATCGGCGTCGCGCGCCACCCCGGCGTGGGCCGTCATTGCCGCCTGGAGCAGCTCACGGGCTTTCTGTGTCGAGTTGGCTACCGGAGAGGTGGGCAACTCGACAGCGAACGGCCCGGGCAGGGTCAGCCGCGGTGTCGCCTCGTCGTCGAGGCATCGCAGGGCGCCGGTTGGCAGGGGACCTGTCCGGCCGTCGGCGACGGCCTCCACCACCCGGGCCGCGAACACCATCCCTTCGAGCAGGGAGTTGGAGGCGAGCCGGTTGGCCCCGTGCACGCCGGTGCAGGCCACCTCGCCGGCGGCCCAGAGGCCGGGCAGGCCGGTGGCACCGTCGAGGTCGGTGAGCACGCCGCCGATCAGGTAGTGGGCGGCCGGCGCGATGGGAAGCCAGTCGGTGGAGGGGTCGAGGCCGGCCCGGCGGACGGCGGCGGCGATGGTGGGGAAGCGCTGGTCGAAGGCCTCCAGCGGCGTGGCGTCGAGCCACAGGTGCTCGGCCCCCTGGGCCCGCATGCGGATGGCCATGGCCCGCGACACGACGTCGCGGGGGGCCAGCTCGTCGACGAACCGTTCGCCATGGACGTCGCGCAGGAGGGCGCCGTGGCCCCGGAGGGCCTCCGACAGGAGGGGCCTGGGCATCTCGGGGTGGTGGAGAGCCGTCGGATGGAACTGCACGAACTCCACGTCGGCCACGGGCACCCCGGCCCGTAGGACCATGGCCGCGCCGCCGCCGGTGGCCTGTTCGGAGTTCGTCGTCACGGAGTAGAGCTGACCGGCGCCGCCGCTGGCGAGCAGGGTGTGGGCCGCCCGCACCTCGTGGACGACGCCCGCAGGGTCGAGGGCGGTGACGCCGAGGCAACGCCCGCCCGCCACGATCAGGTCGGCGGCGAACCAGCCCTCGAGCACCGACGCCGCAGTGGCCCGGACGGCCTCCACCAGGGCCCGCTCGATCTCGGCGCCGGTCGCCGCACCGCCGGCGTGGACCACCCTCGGGACCGAGTGGCCCCCCTCGCGCGCCAGGGCCAGCCCCCCGGTGGGGTCGATGTCGAACCGAGCCCCCAACCTGATGAGGTCGTTGACCCGGGCGGGGCCTTCGTCGACCAGCACCCGCACCGCCTCGGCGTCGCACAGCCCGGCGCCCGCAGCCAAGGTGTCGGCGAGGTGCAGGTCTGCAGAGTCGGGGTCGCCGCCGATGGCCGCGGCCACACCACCCTGCGCCCAGCTGGTGGCCGACTGGGAGAGCTCGCCCTTGGTGAGGACCCCCACGCGCAGGCCGAACACCGACGCGGCTTCGACGGCCGCCGAGAGCCCCGCGACGCCGCTGCCCAGGACGAGAAGGTCGAGCGGCGTCACCGCGTCAGGGGCGCCCGGCTCCCCGCTCCGAGGGCCGCTCGGGCCCGGCTCCCCGCTCCGAGGGCCGATCGGGCCCGGCTCCCCGCTCCGAGGGCCGCTCGGGCCCGGGCCGGTCAGGACCGCTCCCCTGCGACCACGGTGAGGGGCCGGTTGTCGTCGCCCACCGGCACGATGGTGGGGGAGAACTCTTCCAGCTCGGCGGCGCTGAAGTCCGCGTAGGTCAGCACTATGACCACATGGCCGACGTCGACCAGGCGCGCCGCCGCCCCGTTGAGCTGGACCTGGCCGGGCTCGCCGGGGATGGCGTAGGTCTCGAAGCGGGCCCCGTTGTTCACGTCGAGGACGGCGACCTGCTCCCACTCGCGGATGTCGGCCCGGGCCATGAGCTCGACGTCGAGGCTGATGGAACCCTCGTAGTGCAGATCGGTGCCGGTGACCACGGCGCGGTGGATCTTGCTCTTGAGCATGCGCCGCCGCATCAGGTGACCCCGAGGTTGTCGATCAGGCGGGTGGCGCCCACCCGGGCGGCCACCAGCAGGCGAACGTCGCCCGTCACCCGATCCAGTGGCGCGAGGTCGCAGGCTCGGACAACGGCGGCGTAGTCGAGCGACACAAGCGGCTCACGGGCAATGGTGTCGACCAGGTGGCGGCGCACCGCGTCGGGATCGTCCTCACCCGCTCGCACCAGGGTGGCGGCGCCGGACAGGGCCTCGAACAGCACCCGCGCCGCCCGCCGCTCGTCGGGTGCGAGACGCACGTTGCGGCTGGAGCAGGCCAGGCCGTCGGGCTCGCGTACGGTAGGACAGCCGACGACCGCCACCGGGAGGAACAGGTTGTCGACCATGGCCCGCACCACCACCAACTGCTGCCAGTCCTTCTCGCCGAAGTGGGCCCGGCAGGGCCCGGCGGCGTTGAGAAGCTTGGCCACGACGGTTGCCACGCCGGCGAAGTGACCGGGGCGACTGGCGCCCTCGTAGACCTCGCCTAGGGCGCCGACCTCGACGGTCGTCGCTGACACCCCGTTCGGACACGGAGCCGCCACTCCGTTCGGGCACGGAGCCGCCACTCCGTTCGGGCACGGAGCCGGGGCCGGGTACATCTCGTCCACGGACGGGGCGAACACCACGGCCGCACCGGCCCCGGCCGCCAGCTCGACGTCAGTGTCCAGGTCGCGGGGGTACGTGGCCAGGTCCTCTCCGGGCCCGAACTGCAGTGGGTTGACGAAGATGGTCACGACGACCACGTCGCAGTCCGCGGCCGCCCGGCGGAGCAGCGACAGGTGGCCCTCGTGGAGCGAGCCCATGGTCGGTACGACCCCCACCCGCAGGCCTGCTGCCCGGGCCTGGTCGAGGTGGTGGCGCAGGTCGGCCGGCCTGGCCAGCACGACGACCCGGGACGGGGCGGTCCGGCGGGGACCGATCAGGTGGGGTGCACGCACGACGTCCTCCGACGTTCCGGCCCCGAGGCTCGGGTGCCGTTCGTTGGCTACAGAGTACCGAAGCGCCGGACGGA
>JBPCJV010000073.1:0-8243 GCA_051004925.1 Acidimicrobiales bacterium
CCCCCGGTAGCCGATCTGATGGCGACGGCCGTAGTCGACGGCGTCGGCCACGCTCATGCGGTACTTGGAGGCCAGGCGCTCGGCGTAGGGCCCCTCGCGCTCGGCCGGCGCCGAGGGGTCGAGCTCGAAGGCCCGCCACACGACTTCGACCTCGTCACGGTGGGAGAAGCGGGACAGGGCGGCCTCGAAACGGCGCTTGCCGACGTAGCACCACGGGCACACGACATCAGACCAGATCTCCACCTTCATACCCGTCACAACACGGGCCGGGGTCGGTGTCATCCCGGCGTGGGGCGCGCCGTCAGCCGTCGTCGGCGCCGATGCCTGCCCGCTCGAGTACCTCGGGGGCCACGCCGGCCTCGATCCACCCCCGGTAGCCGATCTGATGGCGACGGCCGTAGTCGACGGCGTCGGCCACGAAGGCGTCCTCGAGGAGCCGGATGTTCTCCTCGCTCCCCGGGGTCTGCTCCGACAGCTCGGCGGCCAGTTCCTCGCCGCCGCTGTCGCCGTGCACCATGTCGGCCGTGGCCAGCGCCTCACCCGACACGTCGGGATGGGGCAGGGTGTCGGGCGCGGCGCGGTGGGCCTCGATGGCCGCCAGATACGCGAGCACGGCCTCGTCGGACGGTGGGGTGGGGCTGGTGGTCATGTCCGTTGACTACCCGGCTGCGGCCGCAGGCATGCGCCCTCCGGGCCGTGCTCCGCGCCCGGTGTGGTGCTCGTCTGGCACGTCCCGCGTGACACTGTGGGCCGCGTGGACGGCAACCTGGCGGCGCTGACGGGTCGGCGGTGGGACTGCGTGGTCGTGGGCGGCGGCCACAACGGCTTGGCCGCGGCCGCCTACCTGGCCCGGTCCGGCCTGGCTGTCGTCGTGCTCGAGCGGCGTGACCGGTTGGGCGGGGCCTGCACGCTCGAGCGGCCCTTCGCCGACCCCGGCTACGTCGTCAGCCCCTGCGCCTATCTCGTGGGCCTGCTCGACCCCCTGATCATCGACGAGCTCGACCTGCGGGCTCACGGCTACCGCGTGCGGGTGGTCGACCCGCACCTGTGGTGCCCGTTCACCGACGGCACGTCGCTTACCCTCTGGGCCGACACCGCCCGCACCTTCGCCTCCGTGGCCGCCCTCTCGGCCGACGACGCCGAGGGCTACCTCGCTTACGCCGCCCTGTTCCGGCGCATCCGCCGGGCCCTGCGGGGGCCGCCCCGCGATCTGTGGTTCGGGACCCCGCCTGACCGTGCCGAGGTCGAGGAGCGACTCGCCGACGATCACGAGGCGGTGGAGGTGCTGTTCGAGGCGTCCATCGCCGACGTCGTGGAGCGCCACGTGGGCGACGAGCGCCTGCGCACCGCCCTGCACGGCCAGGGGATCATCGGCACGTACGCGGGCCCGCGGGATCCCGGCACCGCTCTCGTCCACGCCATGCACGCCATGGGGACCATCGAGGGCGTGGGCGGGGCCTGGGGCTACGTCGAAGGGGGGATGGGGCGGGTCTCCCTGGCCCTGGCCGACGCCGCCCGCGACGCGGGGGCCGTCGTGATGGCCGGGGTCGAGGTGGGGGCCATCGTGCCCGGCGAGGGGGTGCTCCTCGACGGTGGCGACCTGGTGCGGGCCACCACGGTGCTGTCCAACGCCGACCCGAAGCGGCTGGTGGCCCTGTGCGGCGACGCGGTGCCGGACCACTGGCGCCGGCAGGTGGCGGCGTGGCGCACCGACAGCCCGGTGGTGAAGGTCAACTGCGGCCTGACCCGGCTACCCCGGTTCACCGCCGCGGGCCCCGACGACCGGCCGCACCGGGCCATGGTGACGGTCAGCACCGGCATCGACGCCACGCAGCGGGCCTACGACGCCAGTCGCCAAGGCGAGCCCGCGCCGGAGTGGTGCGAGCTGTACTTCCACACGGCCTACGACCGCAGCGTGGCCCCCGCCGGCCGCCACACCATGAGCGTGTTCGCCCAGTACGCCCCTGCGCAACTGGCAACCGGCGACTGGGACAGCCGGCGCGAGGAGATCGGCGACCGGGTGTTGGCCGCGGTGGCCCGGTTCGCCCCCGAGGTGGTCGAGGTCGTGGAGCACCGCCAGGTGCTCGGCCCGCCCGACGTCGAAGCCCGGATCGGCCTCACCGGCGGCCACATCTTCCAGGGCGAGTGTCTCCCCGACCAGATGTGGGACCGCCGGCTACCGACCCGTACGCCGATGCCCGGCGTCTACCTGTGCGGCGCGACCACCCACCCGGGGGGAGGGGTGAGCGCGATCAACGGCCGCAACGCGGCCATGGCCGTGCTCGCCGACCTGCGACGAGCAGGGCCGGGGCTCAGGAGCCCATGATCTCTTCGCGATAGGGGGAGAGGATGCCGTCGTCGACCTTGGGTATGTCGCGGCTCGTCGGAACCGGATCGGGGGACGGAAGCCCCGGGTCGTGCGAAGGCGCTCGTGGACCCGCTTCGCAAGTCAGCCTCCCCGCCTGTGCCTCCCGCCAAACACCCGTCGTTGACTCCCTGGGGCCTGGACCCGAAGATGGGGCTGATGCGACAGCTCAGGTGGGTGATGCTGCCGCGTGTCGTGACCGTGGTCGTCGCGGTCGGGGTCGTTGCCTGCAGCCGGGGGGGCGGCGAGTCCGCTCGTCCCGTTCTTCCCACGGCGCCCAGCGATGCGAAAGCGGCGGCCGTCTCGACGATCCCGACCTCGGTCGCCCGCGAGCCGAGCCGTCCGACGGTGCCGGGCCTGCTTACGTTCCGGGGCAATGCCACCCGGTCGTACTACGGAGAGGGCCCGGTTCCGACGACGCCGCATGTGGTGTGGAAGTTCCCCGACAGCCAGATGTGCTCGGTCTCGGCCGACCGTGGCGAGGACATCCGTTGGTGTGGAACGGGGTGGACCGGCCAACCGGCGGTGTTCGAGCGGGGTGGGCGCACGTGGGTGGTGTTCGGGGCCTTCGACAAGGCTGTGCACTTCCTCGACGCCGGCACCGGTGAGCGGCTGCTGCCCGATTTTCCGACCGGCGACATCATCAAGGGGTCGGTCACGGTCGACCCGGACGGTTTCCCGCTCGTCTACTTCGGCTCCCGCGACGACAACTTCCGCATCGTCGCCATGGACCGCCCCCGGCCGGCCGAGCTGTGGAGCCTGGGCGCCCGCGCCGTGAGCCCCATCCTGTGGAACGACGACTGGGACGGCGCGGGCCTGGTGGTGGGCGACTACCTGTTCGTGGGCGGGGAGAACAGCCAGTGGCACGTCGTCAAGCTCAACCGCGGCTACGGACCCGACGGTCTCGTCACCGTCCGACCCGAGCTCGTCTTCAATGCCCCGGGTTGGGACCCTGAGTTGCTCGCCGCCCTCGGCGACAACGAGGTCTCCATCGAGGGCTCGGTGGCGATGTCCGGCGAGGTCGTGTACTTCGCCAACTCGGGGGGGCTGGTGCAGGGGTGGGACGTCAGCGGGCTGGGCGCCGGCAGGTCTCCTACTCGGGTCTTCCGGTTCTGGACGGGCGACGACACAGACGCAACCGTCGTGGTCGACGACGAGGGAATGCTCTACGTGGGATCCGAATGGGAGCGCGGGAACGAGCGGGCCCGGGCTGTGGGCCAGTTCATGAAGCTCGACCCCCGACGTGCGCAGCCGCTCGTCTGGTCGATTCCCGTCAGGGAGGACCTGCCCACCTCCGGCGTGTGGGCCACCCCCGCCCTGCACCGCGACCTCGTCATCGTGGCCACCGACGGGGGACGGGTTCTCGGCGTGGGACGCGCCGACGGCGTCGTACGGTGGTCGAAGTCACTGGTCCGTCCCACGTGGCAGTCCCCCGTCGTCGTCGACGACGTCCTTCTGCAGGGCGACTGCGGTGGCACCCTGCGCGCCTACGACGTGTCCGATACCGCCGTCGACCCGCCCGAGATGTGGGCCCTCCAGCTCGGCGGTTGCATCGAGTCGACGCCCGCAGTCTGGAAGGGAAAGATCTTCGTGGGCACCAAGGGAGGCTTCGTGTTCGCCGTCGGATGACCGCTTTCTCAGCGGACGGAAGTCGACCCGAACTCGACGAGGCAATCCACCAGGGCGGGCTGGATGGCGACGAAGGTGGTCGTGTCGAGGCGTCCCGCCTTCGTCACGACCCCAGGGTGCCAGGTGTGTCACTCCGCAGCGAGGTGTGCCGGGCCAGCGTGTCGAAGTCAGTGTCGGCATGGAGCACCGGTACGTCAGCGCGGATGGCCACCGCAGCGATGAGACAGTCGATCAGCCGGCGAACCGTCTCGCCGTTGCTGCGGCACGCTCGGTAGAGCGTGGCCGCCGACTCATAGTCGGTCGACGCCGTGGGGATGACCGAGGCCCGGGCGAGCAGGCGCCGAAGCTCGTCGAGATGGTGCTCGTCGCGGGCTCCGGCGAGCACCTCCATCCGAACGGGGTCACAGGTGGCGAGCTCCGCGCCGAGGAGGTCGTCGGTGCGTTCGCACACCGGGCTGCCGGTGTCGCGGAGGAACTCCACCCACGCCGAGGTGTCGACGAGGATCACCCGGCGCGGCTGGATCGCATCTCGCCGATGGAGCCCTCCCATCCCGACCCGCGCAGCCGCCGCGCCTCGTCGAGACCGAGCGGCGCCGCGGCCAGGTTGCGCAGGGCGAAGTTCACGGCGTCGCGTTTGGTGGCGAGGTGGTAGCGCTCCATCACCGCGCGGCAGGCATCGTCGTCGATGTCGATGTTGGTGCGCGCCATACACCAACGATACACCTGCCCCTGGCGGACAAATCCGTTTTCGGCTGTCGACCGTAGGTAAAATGAAGAGACCACGGGCTTTGCGGCGCCCCCAACGGGATTCGAACCCGTGCTGCCGCCTTGAAAGGGCGGTGTCCTGGGCCGCTAGACGATGGGGGCTACGGACCCGGCTGTCTCACCGTACCTGCCTCCGCCCCAACTGGCCGCCGCCTCCCGTTCTGGTCACGTTTCGCGGTGCCAGGACCCCCCGAAACCTGACCAGAACGAATTGCCCGGGTCCGCGGTCAGCGAAGCTCCCACGACGTGGCCTCGGGGGCGTCGTGGATCTCGACGCCGATCTCCACGAGGCGGTCGCGCAGGGCGTCGGCTTCGGCCCAACGCTTGTCGTCCCGGGCCCGGGACCGGGCCGCGAGGAGGGCGTCGACGAATGGGCCCACCAGCTCGCGGGGGTCACGGAGCCCCGCACCCGCGACCTGGCCCAGGCGCACGACCATCGAGCGCAGGGCGGACCGGGCCTGGTCGAGCTCGTCGGACTGGAGCGTGTCCCGGGACCATTCCCGGATGAGGTCGTCGACCGCCAGCACACCTGAGACCGCGGCGTCGGGATCGGCGCCCGCGAGGGCGGCGTCGAACTCCGACCGCAGGCGGGCGACCTCGGTGAGGAGCGGCGAGCCACCAGTCACCGGCGCCACGGCCGCCACCGCCGACGGCACGACCGGATCCCCGCTCCCGGCGACGGACGGCCGTCTCCCGCGACCCCCGACGTCGTCGGCCAGCCCCGCAAGAGCGTCGATGGCCACCGTCTCCCCCACGCCGATCTGGACCGTGCGCCCGTGCCGGCGCACGGTGACGCAACCCCGACCGGCCACGGTGGCCGTCCCCCGGTCGAGGTCGAAGACGCAGGCGGTGTGCTCGTCGACGCCGAGCACGAACATCTCGTCGGGCAGCATGTCCTCGAGCCGGCACAGGCGCGTCTCGCCCATGTAGCAGTAGCGGGTGTCGTGGGTGCCACCCGCGGCGTTGTCGAAGTGGGGGATGACCACCGCCCGCAGGCCGACGGCGCCCATGAGGTCGAGGCCCTCCAGCCAGTGTGGTTCCTGGCCCACCTTGTAGACCTCGTACACCGGCAGGGCGAAGGCCCCCAGCGTGACGGCGGCGGCGCTGGCGAAAGTCACGCATCCGCCGCTGGCCAGCTTGTCGGCCAGCACCACGGGCACCTGGGTGCCCCGCCACTGACGCAGGGCGTACGACTGGCTGCCCGGCCCGGCGAACACGTAGCGGGCATCACGCAGCCGGTTGAGCATGGTCTCGTACCCCAGCGTCGGCGTCTCCTGCGCTGACCGGAACGACGCCACGCCGATGCCGGCCCGAACGCTCTCCCGGAAGTACCCGACGGCGCGGGCGACGAGGTCGTCGGCGTTGGCCTGGAAGCCGAACGGCGTGTCGAGCAGCACGGCGGGAACCGGGGACGGCCCCAGGCGGGCCAGGAGGTCGCGGTGGACCTTGCTCATGGTGGGGGCGGTCTCGCCAGAGCCTATGATGGCGAGCAGTCGAGGAAGCTCATCGGCGGCGCTGTCTAGGCGAGAAGACACAGGCGAGCAGGCTAGATCGAACACACGGTCATCCAGGATTGCTGCTCGCCCCGAACACTGCCTGGATGACTCAAGGTGGGGAACGCTCATGAGCCGCTTGCCAGGGTGGCTGCGTCGAGGTGGTGCTCAGGTGGCGGTCGTCGCCCTCGGGCTTGGCCTCGGCCTCGGAGGCATCTCGCTCTACCGCTCACAGACGTCGGACGACCGCCCTTCGTCCACCCCCACGGCCAAAGAGTTCCCGTTCGCCACGCCGGCCGTGCTCCCCGACGTCGCCCCTCCGGCCGACGCTGCGGCTGCGGGCCCGGAGACCGAGCCGGTCGACGCCGCCGCCGCCCTCACCGCCTTCTTCCAGGCCGAGGCGTCGGGACAGACCGACGTGGCCTGGGCCCTGCTCGACAGCGCCGGTCACCAACGGTGGCCAACAGCCTTGACCTGGTCGGCGACGCGGAGTGAACGGGCACCCCCGGTCGCTTTCGACCTGAAGGCCCCCACCAGGTCAGATGCCACCGGCGACGTGGACCTCGGCGTCGACGTCACCCGTACACCGTCGCTCGACCCCTTCCGCGGCCTGGTCGCCGCCCGGAGCTCCGAGGTGTGGCGGGTCCGCAACACCGACGGTCGCTGGCGCGTCGTGGCCCAGCCCGTCGAGTCGCGTCCCGTCCTTCCCGCTGACACGACCGCCCCGGACACCGTCCGGAGCTGGGTGGACGCAACCGTCGCCTGCGACCAGCCTGCGGCCGCCCGCCTCCAGGTCGACGCCAACCTCCTGGGCCCCGCCGACGTCGCCGCCTCCCCGTGCCTGCAGAAGGGCACGTGGACGGTGGGCAGCCCCGTCACCGTCGACCGGGGGGGCGATGTGCAGCCCCTTCTCGCCGCCTACGGCCAGGGCGTCACCGCCTGGGCCCGCCTGGTGCCAGTGGAGGGTCCCGGACGCCGGTTCTGGGCTCAGGTCGCCCCTGTGGGCGACACCTGGATGGTCGTGGGCGTGGCCGCTGGCTGACCATCACCACAGACACAAGACCTGCACCAGCACGACAACAGGAAAACAACACAGAAAGAAGGAAGTATGCGAGTGTCACGATTCCGAACCCTGCGATGGGTTGCCCTCCTCGGCGTGGGCGCTGTCCTCGCGACGGTGGCGCCCATCGGCGCCTCCAGTCACCGGGAGGCCCCGCTCATCAGCGAGGACCCGGTGGCCGACACCACCGACGTCTACGCGTTCGTGAGCCCTGACCGTCCCGACACCGTCACCCTCGCCGCCAACTGGATCCCGTTCGAGGAGCCGGCCGGTGGACCGAACTTCTTCAAGTTCGGCGACGACGTGCTCTACCAGATCCACGTGGACAACAACGGGGACGCGGTGCCCGACGTCAGCTACGAGTGGCGCTTCGACACCCAGGTGCAGAACAGCAACACGTTCCTCTACAACACGGGCCGGATCACCTCGATCGACGATCCTGACTTCAACATCCGTCAGACGTACTCGGTCGCCGAGGTGCGCAACGGGGTCCGCACCGTGCTCGGGAGCGGGCTTCCCACGCCGCCCGTCAACATCGGCCCCCGATCCACGCCGAACTACCCGCAACTGGCCCAGCAGGGAGTGCAGCGGGTGGGTGACTACAAGGTGTTCGCCGGCCAGCGCGACGATCCCTTCTTCATCGACCTCGGCTCGGTGTTCGACCTGCTCGGGTTGCGCCCGTTCAACCAGGCGCACGCCATTCCCCTGCCCACCGCGAACGGTGTGGACGGACCGGGTGGTTTCAACGTGCACACCCTGGCCATCCAGGTTCCGATCACGGACCTCACGGCCAGCGGCAACCGGCCCCGGGACCCGGGTGGCGCAAATGCCGTGATCGGTGTGTACTCCCAGACCAAGCGCTTCAGCACGCGGGTCCTGCAGGCCAACGGCGCTCCGCCGGCCGAGTCGGGCCAGTTCGTTAACGTGTCGC
>JBPCJV010000074.1:0-3252 GCA_051004925.1 Acidimicrobiales bacterium
CGCCGACGGCGGTACCACTTCGCCCACGGCCGTGGCCGCGGCCAGGTAGTGCGACAGGAGGAGGAAGGTGGCCTGGAGCACCGAGGTCTCCACCCGGGCCGCCACCCGCCCGCGGGACCGGCCGATCTCCGCGGCGAGCACGCCCTGGGCGGCGAGGAGGCCGGCGGCGACCGATCCCGCCTCCAGCCCCAGGCGCAGCGGCCGGCCCCCGTCGCGGCCGTGAACGGCCATGAGCCCGCTCAGGGCCTGGATGGTGGCCTCACTGGCCTGCCGGTCGGGGTCCAGCCGGGCGGGACCGTGCCAGGAGATGTCACAGTCGACGGCGCCGCCCCCACGATGGTCGACGCCGAAGGCGGCGAGACGGCGCGCGCAGGTGGCCTGGGCGAGATCGGGTCGGTTCACCCTTGCTGTCCGGCCGCCCGGTTCGGACCCCTCATGTCCACCACCAATCCGTGTCATGGCCCGAGATTCGCCCACGGGCCACCGTTGTCGCATCGTACCGCCGCCTCAAACACTGGCCCTGGCGGTGACGCGGGGATTCTCAGCTCAGACCCTCCGTCCCAGGAAGGCCAGGAACCGGGCCTGCTCGTCGGCGCCCTCGGGTGGCTCCACCTTGGGCCCGAAGGACCCCGACGCCCGCAGCATCTCGTCCAGCGGCTTCATCGCCTCGAAGATGCTGTGGACGTCGTCGGGGTCGAGGCGATCGTCGAGGCCGGCGGCACGCGACAGGTCCCAGGTGTGGATCACCAGGTCGGGGGACGCGAAGCGGTCGATGGCCATCTCGAACGTCGCCTGTCCGAGCTGGCCCTCGTATTCGAGCCCGGCGATGGCGAGGTCCTCGAGCCCGGCCAGGATGGCGTCGCGCGACGCCTGCCAGGCCCCGACTGGATCGTCGGCCGCATCGGGAGCCGGCGGCGGTTCCCGGTCGACCAGACCCAGGAACAGCGTGGCCGCCTCGGCCACGTGGGCCACCACCTGGGCGGTCGTCCACCCTTCACACGGCGACGGGCTCGACCAGCGGTCATCGGGCACGGCGTCGACCCGGGCGCTGAACGCCTCGGCTCGCCTGCGGTACCGGTCGGCGATCTCGGTCATGTCTGTACCCTACGGCCCCGGCCGGACTACTTGACGGTGCGGATCTACTTGACGGTGATCGTGCCCTTGAACTTCTTGTAGTCGCCCGGCTGATGGGAGCCGTAGATCACCGAGGTCTCCTCGTTGGGGAAGCTCCAGGTGATCGTCTTCGACTTCCCGGGCTCGACCTCGATGATGCTGGGGGTGTCGGGCATTTTCATGGTGTCGGTGGTGCTCATGTCGGCCATGGTCTTCTCGTAGGCGTCCTGCGCCTTGGCGTCGCCGATGACGAACTCGTGCAGGGCGGCGTCGTCGTTGGTCACGTTGAACGTGACCGTCTCACCTTTGGCCACGTTGAGGGCGGTCGGGTCGTAGCCGGTGGCCTTGATGCGCACGTCGACGGTGCGGGCCGCCTGGCCGGCGCTGCCGGGACTGCCGAACCCCCCCGACGACGCGCCGTCGCTGGCCTTGTCGCTGCCGCAGGCGGCCACCAGCGCCACCGAGGCGAGGCCCGCTCGGGCCATGTGTCGCAGATTCTGTGTGCGCATGCCTTCTCCCTGTGTCCCCGCTCGAGGCCCGCGTGGCCCCGCGGTCCCGACCGCCCACCGGGAAGTATGCCCGACCCGTACGATCTGGTAAACGACGCGCGGCCGGGACCAAATCGGGCGCCCGCGGTGTTCTTCACCATTAACCAGGAGGGACACATTGGACAAGATCACCAAGACCGACGCCGAATGGCGCGAGGAGCTGACGCCCGACCAGTACCGGGTGCTGCGCAAGGCCGGCACCGAGCCGGCCTTCACCGGCAGGTACTGGAACACCCACGACGACGGCATGTACCACTGCGCGGCCTGTGGGGCCGCCCTCTTCTCGGCCGACACCAAGTTCGACTCCGGCACGGGCTGGCCCAGCTTCACCGAGCCGGCCGTTGCCGAGGCGGTGGAGACCAAGCGCGACATCGGGTTCGCCATGGTGCGCACCGAGGTCCGCTGCCGGAGGTGCGGCTCGCATCTGGGCCACGTCTTCAACGACGGCCCCGGGCCGACGGGCCAGCGCTACTGCATCAATTCGTGCTCGCTCGACCTGCAACCGGCCGAGGGCGACACCACCACCACCCCTGGCCACACCGACAACAAGGAGGCCCGATCGTGACGACCGGCAAGGCGACCTTCGGCGCCGGGTGCTTCTGGGGGGTGGAGGCGGCATTCCGGCAGATGCCGGGGGTGACCGCCACCGCCGTCGGCTACGCAGGGGGCACCACCGACAACCCCACCTACCGCGACGTCTGCTCGCACGGCACCGGCCACGCCGAGGTGGTCGAGGTGGACTTCGACCCCGAGCGTGTGTCCTACGACCAGTTGCTCGAGGTCTTCTGGGCCAACCACAACCCGACCACCAAGAACCGCCAGGGCTTCGACATCGGCGACCAGTACCGGTCGGTGATCTTCGGCCACGACGACGACCAGAAGGCCGCGGCCCTGGCGTCGCTCCAGGCCCTCGAGGCGTCAGGCAAGTGGCGGCGGCCGATCGTCACCGAGATCGAGCCCGCCCCCCGGTTCTGGAAGGCCGAGGACTACCACCAGCAGTACCTGGAGAAGCGCGGCCAGTCGAGCTGCCGCTTCTAGCTACCCGATGCAGTCGCCGGTGCTGACCGGGCCTGAACGCGGTTCGGCCAGCACCGGGCGCAGCTCGCGGTCGGACACCGCGTACGCGGTGGCGGGCTCGTCGGGGGCGATGGCGAAGGCCACGCCGATCACCTCCCCGCTCTCGTTGACCACGGCCCCGCCCGAGTCACCGGGCGCCAGGCGGGCGGCCAGGAACAGGACGTCGCGACGGGTCACGCTCGAGTTGTAGATGTCGCGCCCCGTGGCCGTGCGCCGGTCGTCGACCCGAGCGGGTTGTACGTCGACCTCTTCCTGGCCCTCGGGGTGCCCGAACACCGCTCCCGTGTCGCCCACCTCGGCCGTCCCCACCGGGAGGGGTTGCTGGTCGAGGCCCGGCACCGACAGCACGGCGAGGTCGCGCTGGGGGTCGAACACCTCGACCCGGGCCGCCAGGCTCTCGCCGTCGGGGCGGAGCACCTCGGTGCGGCGCTCCCCGGCCACCACGTGGGCGTTGGTGACCACGATGTCGGTGGCGGGTGAGAACCCGCTCCCCTCCATCACCCGCCCGCAGGCC
>JBPCJV010000075.1:0-4185 GCA_051004925.1 Acidimicrobiales bacterium
CCGCCTGGTGGCCCTGCTGGCCGGCGAGGAGAACATCCGCGAGGTGATCGCCTTCCCCAAGACCCAGTCGGGCTCCGACCCCCTCACCGGCGCGCCCAGTCCCGTCGAGGCGTCCCAGCTCACCGAACTCGGTCTGCGACTCGCCCCCAACCCTTCTGGTCGGGCCTAGGGCGGCAACCCGTTCCGGTCAGGGTTCGGAGGGTCCTGGCCCGTGAAACCTGATCGGAACAGTGGTGGGCTAGGGCGAGACCCGGATGGTGGCGGCCACGGCGCTGGCCACCGGGGCGAGGCGGGCCCGGTCGTTGTGGCTGCCGAGCACGACGAACAGGCAGAGGGGGCGACCGGCGAGGGTGAAGAAGTACTGGGCGCCGGTCTTACCCGGCGTCTTCTTGGGCATGGCTGCGGGCGAGAAGGAATCGGGACGCAGGGGCACGGGAAGGCCCTCGGCCGCGAACAGAGCGGTGCCGGCGACCTCGCGGTCGTATTCGAGCAGGGCGACGAGGACGTCGGCGTCGCCCATCTGTCCGACGACCTCGGCGGCGAAGTCGCCAGGGTCGGCCGGGAGCGGGAAGCTGGCCGCGTGCAGGGCCCGGTTGGTGCGCTCGCTCGCCTCGTTGAGGCGGTTGAAGATGCGGCCGTCCCATCCCTGGGGGAGGTCGACGCCGAAACCCTGTCCCGACAGTTGCCTCACAGCCGTTCCCCTCTGATCGCTGGTCTCATCCGGTGACGGCCACCGCGACGACGGCGAGGCCGACAGCGGCCTGCACGCCCAGGCTCAGCTGACGCGAGCGCGGTTCCCACGACCGCATGCGCCGGTGGGCCTGCCGCAGCTCCTCGGGCTGCCGCACGCCGCGCACGGAGAGGATGACCAGACTCCGGGACAGGCCGAAGACCGTTCCGATCATTGCGCCGACGAGCGGGGAGCCCGACACAAACGCGACCACGAGGGTGACGTAGATGGCCGCGGTGTTGGCCACGGTTACCACTCCCAGCCCGAGCTGGAAACCGAACCCCAGGCCGTAGACCCAGCCGCGGTAGCGGTCGAGCCAGCCCTTGTCGACCTGGCGATGGATGGTCGGCAGGCGCAACCCGCCCACACCCAGGTCGAAGACGAGGCCACCCACACACGCGGCAGCGAGGGTGGCGGTGGCGGTCGCCAGGCTCTGCCCCGTGCCCGCCAGGTGTCCCAGCAGGCCCAGGAGGGCGCCGACCGCGGCACCGCCCGACGCCGAGCCCGCCAGGTAGGCGGACACCGTACGGCCCCAGCGACGGCTTCGGGCCCGCTCCCCGAGCGGGTTGATGCTGGCCAGCATCGACTCGCCTCACGGCGACCAGCTCGACCGGATCCCGGCGGCGGCAGCCACCGATGCGCCGGCGATCAGGAGCAACCAGGTGGGCATGGTCAGTCGTCCCGGGCCGGCGATGCTGAGGGCGGCGAGGGGTACAGGCTCGGATGGCCGGGGACGATCCCGGCCTCGGCCAGCTCACGATCGGAACGGCTCTCGCGGTCGAGACGCCGTCCGGCCGGCGCCACCGGGGAGGAGGTGGCGCCACGGGCCCGGCCCCCGGCCGTCTCGGCGTCGGAGAGGGCTTGGGCGAGGAGCGACGTGACCTGCTTCCAGGTCTGGCCCGCGCCCTCGCCGATGACCCGGCCGGAGGGACCGTCGACGTACACGAAGTAGGGGGCGACAGGGACACGGTAGTGCTCCCACGCCTCGTTGGACCGCACGACCGGACCGTCGTCGGGAGCCAGCTCGCGCAGGCGTGACGGGCTCTCCTGGTCGGGTCCCTTGGCCACGACCACGAGTCGGGCGCCTCCGGGCACAGCCAGGGCGCGGTGGTCGCGCAAGACGTCCCAGAACCCGACACAGGTCAGGCAGCCCGTGGTGAGGAAGGCCAGGAGAGTGTCGTTGCGGGCTCCGACGACGCCGATGCTCACGGGCTCGTCGGTGATGCTGGTGCCGGTGACGTCGGCTCCGGCGACACCGGAGGCGGCGGGCGCCGGTGCGAGCCGGCCAGGCGGGCGCACCGCCACGTCGGCGGTGGCGTCGGGGTCGAGACCGGCGCCCAGGTCGTGCAGGCGGCGCAGGATCTCGGCGTGGCTGCGCAACAGGCCGAGGACGAGCAGCCCGAGCGCCACAATGGCGACGGCCTCGATCGCTACGAGCGTCAACATGACGCCTCGATCGCTACGAGCGTCAGCACGGTGCCGCTCACGCGAAGGGGACCCCCCGCCAGAGCTGGTTGGCTCCGCCGTTCCACTCCCACTGCACCACGCCGGCGCCCTCGGCGCCCGACCCACCGGCCACGTCGAGGGCATTGCCGCTGCGGACGTTGATGAACACGGCATGGCTGGGCCCCACGCCGTAGAGGCGCCAGCGCTGGTTGTCGCCCCCGTTCCACTGCCACTGGATCACCCGGGCGCCGTTCACCGGCGACCCGCCGGCCACGTCGAGCACCCTCTTGCTGTTCTGGCACACGAACACGAACGAGCCGTCGCCGACGGCCTGGGGCAGCCAGCGCTGGTTGTTGCCGCCGTTGAGCGACCACTGGATCACCCGGGCCCCGTCGTTGGTGGCGGCCCCGGCCACGTCGAGGGCCTTGCCACTGTGGGCAGCCACCAGCGCGTACCCGGGGAGCAGTGGCGGGGGAGGTGGGGGAGGCGCCGGGCAGTTGGCCGTGTGGTTGGCGGTGGCGTTGTCGTACCGGAGGGTGGTGCCGCACGCGGGGATGAACTCGTAGGGCGGCGTGCAGCTGACGATGCGGCACACGATGGCCGTCGTGCCGCCGATCTCGGTGTGGCACTGGCCGTAGCGGAAGACGTTGCAGCTCGTGGCCCGATGGTTGCAGTCGCCGTTGGGACAGCTGCACGGCGGCTCGGAGCCGGGGTTGGCGTTGCAGTCCACGAAGTAGCGGGCCCCGCCGCCGCAGAAGTCGGAGCCGTCGGCCCGCCACCACCCACCCTCGAACGAACCGGGTGGGCACGTGTTGGCGCCGTTGTTCACGACGCAGCAGAACTCGGTCCAACCGTCGTAGCAGGCCGAACCGCAGTCACACGAGGTGCCGTGGCTGTTGCAGATGGCGGCGTAGGCGGTGCCCGGCTGGAGGATGTAGCGCCAAGGACCCACGGCCAGGGCGGAGCCGGCGAGGGCGCTGCGGACGAGGAACCCGCGCCGCGAGGTGCGCCCCTCGAGCAGCGACGAGCTCTTCTCCAACAGCCACTGGCTCACGCCGAGCTCCGGGCCAGGCGGTTGCCGGCGGCCGCGAGCCGAGGGACGAGGGTCAGGCCCATGTATGCGAACAGGGCCGACGAGACGGTGAGCAGCCCGAACACGACGACGGCAACCGGGTGGGGGTCGAGGTCGGCCGAGGCCCACCCGCGCGGGCCCGGTCCCATGGCCACCGTTGCGGCAACCGCGGCGGCAGCCACGTTGACCAGCAGATGGCCGGCGGTGGCCGGCGTGTCGTCGCGCCCGAAGCACCCACACGACCCGATCGGCACCCGCCGGAGCAGGGCGGCAAGCACGAACCCGGACAACAGCAGGTAGGCGCCGCCGACGGCGGCGGCGACCCACCGCGTGGGCCAGACCACCGCAACCACGGAGACCGCCAGCACCGCGCCGCCACCGAGGCGCACGGCCAGGGGCGACGACGGAAGGTGCATGGCCCGCATGGCACCGACTGTGGCGGCCGGGCGGCGGAGCTCGAGGGCGCCGCCCAGCCCGAGCAGGACCGCCGCCGCTACGAACGGACCCGCCAGCGCTCCCACGAGTTCACGTTACCACCGGGTTGCGGCCCGGGTTCAGGGGACGGAGACGGACAACGAGAAGTCGTTCTCGGAGATGCTGACCCGGACCACGCCCGCACCGCCTGGAGGGGTGGAGTCGGCGATGGAAGGCGTGGCTCCGGAGAAGACGACCGAGGCTCCGGGCTCAATTGCCGAGACCCTGGGGGTGAAGGTGCACGGCACCGACGGATCCTGCACGACGGTGATCTCCGTGGGCCCGGGAGCCGATTGGGGCGTGGATGGCGCCAGTCGCTCCACCGGCACCGCACTGGGGGACCCGCCGCCGAGCAGCTCCACGCGCAAGGGCGGGAACGGTACCGCTTCGTCGGCCTCCCTGTTCGCCACTGTCACCACGACGGGCAGCGAGGTCGATCCTGGCATCGCGGTCGGCGCGCAGG
>JBPCJV010000076.1:0-12818 GCA_051004925.1 Acidimicrobiales bacterium
TGTCGCCCTACCGTCTCCGGCCCAAACCAACCCCAGGGGGATGCACATGTTGCAACCGTGGAGGCACTCCACGGGTGACGAGCGTGGACAGGCCACATTCACGCTCATCATCGTGATCGCAGTCGTAGCGGTGGCCGTCATCCTCCTGCAGCGCACCGCGTCGCTGGCCGACCACATCAACGACAAGGCGGGCAACATCGCCCGTGTCGGTGGGGGGATCAACAGCTCGACCAAGGCGGTGCTCGAGCTGAACAAGACCAACGAGCTGGCGGGGTCGATCCTCAACACCGCCCAGCCCCTCCAGGGCAAGCTCGACACCGTCGTCGGCCTGGCCCGAGACATCGACGGCCTGGCATCGTCGATCAACGGCTCGGCCAGCCAGATCAACGGCACGGCCCGGGGCATCAACGGCACCGCGTCGACGATCCTGAACACGGCCCGGTCGATCAACGCCGGCGTCGCCCAGATCAACACGAACATCGACACGACCCTCGCCATCGCCGCCGGGATCAAAGACGACACCGGGGGCATCCTCGGAGAGGCCAACACCGCCAACCACCTCGCCGACTGCATCGACAGCGGCGTCATCAACCCGGCCTCGCCCGGCTGCTGAGGGATAGGAGACCACGATGGTTCAGACAATGTCATCGCGTGCCGACTACGCACCCACGCCCGGACGTGCGGTGCGTGGGGACGACACGGCAACGTTCCTGTCCCGCTGGCTCAAGGTGTGGGTCATCCTGCTCACCGTCGTCGTGCTGGTGGTGGTCGGCTACCTGATCGTGATCACCAACAGCCTGGCCAACATCAACGGCAACCTGGCCACGGCCAACGCCGCGGTGTCGGGCGCGGGCCAGAACGTGACCACCCTGCCCGACCAGGTCAACCGGATCAACGGCTCGCTGAGCGGTATCGACCCCGCCCTCAAGCCCATCCCCGGCCAGGCCGACGACATCATCGCCTCGCTGACGTCGATTCGGGGCAAGCTCACCGATATCGACGGCTCCCTCAAGAACACCGAGGGGATCCTGCGCACGGTGCTGGGAACCGCTGAGGGCATCTCCGGTGTGCTCATCGACGCCGACGCCAACGGCACCTGCGGCGGGGGCACCCCCTGTGGGTCCGACCAGCTGGGCGTCCAGAACATCCACCAGCGGGTCGACAACGCCAACCTCATCCTGGATCCGGCCCTGGCCGACACCACGGCCATCCTCGGTGGTCTGGTCTCGGTCAACGGTCACCTGTTCAGCATCTGCACCGCCCCGGTCATCCAGCTGCTGATCAGCCCCGCACCATGTTGAGGCTGGGCCGCCTGCTGAGCCCCAGCAGGCGCTACCACTCCGGCAGCAGCGAGTCCGGCATCGTGGCCGTCAACCTGGCGCTCACCATCGCCTTCGCCTTGTTCGCGGTGATCGAGCTGTCCCGGGTCACCCTGGCGGCCAAGCAGATCAAGCAGCGGGTCAAGACCATCACCACCGAGGTTGGGCCGGGCTCCAACGTCAGCCGTCTGGACGAGACCAAGATCCTCGACACCGTCGCCGACCGTGCCGACCAGATCCTGGCCGCGGCCAAGCCGCTGTCGGGCCAGGCCAACGACGTCTTGACCCAGACCAAGAGCATCGACGCCACGGGCAGCCAGATCCTGACCAACGCCCAGGAGATCAACGGCACGGTGCGCTCCATCAACGGCACCTTCCAGTCGCTGGCGCCGGTGGTGAACAACATCCGGGGCACGCCGGGCAGCGTGGATGCCATCACGCCGGCCGATATCGGTGGGACCACGGCCATCAACATCCGGCTGGACCAGGCGCTCGGCTTGATCAGCGGCATCGCCGCTGACCTCGACCAGGTCCAGATCGACGTGGGTCCCGGCCCGGGGTCGATCGACTTCCATGCCGCCAACATCGACGCCTTCGCCAACGACCCGTTGGGCGATCCCATCGGTGTGGTGACCGGACTGACTTGCAGCCTGTTGGGATTGCTCTGCTAGATCCAACCTGGAGTGCGACATACGACGACGACGGGCCCACCTTTCCGGTGGGTCCGTCGTCGTGTCGATACCGGCGGTCGTAGACGATCACGCCGGGCAGTTGTCCGGCTGGTCCCCTCCCGGGGGCGCAGAGTACTGCGGTCGACCCTCGTTCTCATGGCGGAGCACACGTTCCGGAACGGTCCACCATCTGCTAAGGTGCGAACTGATGTTCGAGCTGAACGACCGGCAGCGGGCCGCCGTCGAGCACGTGGGACCGCCGTTGCTGGTCGTGGCCGGGGCGGGCAGCGGCAAGACCGGGATGCTCGCCCACCGTGTGGCCGCCCTGCTCCTGCGGGGCGTGGAGCCCGAGCGCATCTGCCTGTTGACCTTCAGCCGGCGAGCCGCCCACGAGCTGCTGTCGCGGGCGGGGCGGCTCTCCGATGCCGGTGCCGCCGGGCGGGTGTGGGGAGGCACCTTCCACGCCGTGGCCAACCGGGTGCTCCGTCTCCTCGGCCGGCGGGTCGGCCTCGACCCGGGCTTCAGCATCCTCGACACCGCCGACGTCACCGAACTGTTCGGCCTCGTGCGCCACGACCTGGCGCTGCACCACATCGCCGCCGGCGACCGGCGCCGGCGGTTCCCCCGTGCCGCTACCCTCGCCGCCGTCTACGGCCGGGTGGCCAACACCGGCGACACGCTGGCCGTCGTCCTCGACCAGTCGTTTCCCTGGTGCGCCGGCGAGATCGACGGCATCCGGGCCACCTTCGCCGGCTATGTGGCGCGCAAGCGGGAGCGCCAGATGCTCGACTACGACGACCTGCTGCTGTGCTGGCGCGCGCTCGGCGCCGTGCCGGGCCTGCTGTCGGGCCTGTTCGACCATGTGCTGGTCGACGAGTACCAGGACACCAACACGGTCCAGGCCGACATCCTCGCCGCCCTGCGTCCCGACGGGGTCGGTCTCTGCGCCGTGGGCGACGACGCGCAGGCCATCTACGGGTTCCGGGCGGCCACCGCCGCCAACCTGGCCGACTTCCCGACGCGCTTCCCGGGCACGACGATCGTGCGCCTGGAGCAGAACTACCGGTCCACGTCGCCCATCCTGGCCGTGGCCAACGAGGTGATGGCCCAGGCCGACTCCGAGCGGGTCATGGCCAAGCGCCTGTGGTCCACGCGCCCGGGCCGGCGCCGGCCGCTGCTGCGCACGTGCGGCGACGAGGGTGCCGAGGCGGATGCGGTGTGCGACTCCGTCCTGGCCCACCGCGACGACGGCGTGGAGTTGCAGCAGCAGGCTGTGCTGTTCCGGTCGTCGCACCATGCCGACCTCGTCGAGCTGGCTCTCGGGCGGCGCAACATCCCCTACGTGAAGTACGGAGGCCTGCGCTTTCTCGAGGCCGCCCACGTGAAGGACCTTCTCGCCCTGCTGCGCGTCCTCGACAACCCCCGCGACGAGCTGGCGTGGTTCCGCGTCCTGCGCCTGCTCGACGGCGTGGGCGCGGCCACCGCCCGCCGGGTGATGGCCGACCTCGGGCTGGCACCGGGCCCCGCCGCAACACCCGACGCCGACGCCGCCGTTCCTGCGGTCACCGATCCTGGCGTCTCACCCCTGGCCCGCCTCCTCGCCGCACCACCCCGCGTCCCGGCCACCGGCGCGGCCGAGCTGGCCGGCCTGCGCTCGGCGCTGGCCGATTGTGCCGGGGACGGCCGGGCCGGCCCACCGCCGGGGGCACCGGTGGCCCGGCTCCGGCAGTGGCTGGACCCAGTGGTGCAACGGGTCTACGACGCCGGTGGCGCCCGCGTCGCCGATCTGGCCCACCTAGAGAACCTTGCGACGGCGGCGCCCACCCGCGATCGGTTCGTCAGCGACCTCACCCTCGATCCGCCGGCGTCCACCGCGGATGTGGCGGGCCCACCGGTGCTCGACGAGGACTGGTTGGTGCTGTCCACCATTCACTCGGCCAAGGGCGGCGAGTGGGACGTCGTGCACGTGCTCCACGCCAGCGACGGCATGTTTCCCTCCGATCTGGCCACCGGTGACACCGAGGGCATCGAGGAGGAGCGCCGCCTGCTCTACGTTGCCGTCACCCGGGCCCGCCAGGCGCTCGAGGTCAACGTGCCGGTGAGGTACCACTTCAGCCGCCACCCCCGGGGCGACGCCCACGGCTACGCCCAGCCCAGCCGCTTCCTGTCGCCATCCGTGCGCGCCCTCATGGACGAGGTGCACGAGGAAGGTCGGGCCTTCGTCGACGACGGCCCCGCGCACGACGGCCGCGAGGCCGTCGCGGGCTCGGGCCTGGCCGGCGACGACCGCCTGCTGGAGCGTCTCTGGGCCTGAGCGCGCGGCCGCGTGGGCTGTCTCAGGGCAGGCGTTCGTCCATGAGCGGTTCCCGGTAGGCCTGCTCGACCGCGTCGGCCTCGGGGGCTTCGGGATCGGGCGAGGGCG
The DNA here is from genome assembly GCA_051004925.1 of Acidimicrobiales bacterium. GTDB lineage: Bacteria > Actinomycetota > Acidimicrobiia > Acidimicrobiales > AC-14 > DATAQC01. The sequence goes on from JBPCJV010000076.1 coordinate 4,413, forward strand.
GGTCGAGACCCCCCTCCTCGTCGACGGCCGGCAACGTCTGCTCGAAGGCGTCCGGTCCGGGAACCTCTTGATCGCTCATGACGGCAGTCTGTACCTCGGCGAGCATGGCGATCAGCTCGGCTCGGACCGCGTCGGGCGCCACCTGCTCGGATCGGAATCCGATGCGGAGCGCCTCGAGTCGACCCTCGCCCCGCGTCGCCACGACCTCGAAGCCGTAGCGGTCGACGGCGGTCATCGAGGCGCTCTCCACGTCGGGCCGCCCGCCCTGGTGGCGGCACAGGGCGACGAGCGCGTCGGGGTGGTCGGTGTTCATGTGGGCCACGATGCCCGCGCCGGCGGAAACCAGCGGATCGGGCCGGGCGATCGCGTAGTCCCGCGGGTCGACCCAGCTCATGCGCCCGAACCCCCCGACGTAGCGGACGCCCGTGACCTCGAGACGCAGGCACCGGAAGTCGCCGTAGTCGACGTAGAACGCGGCCGGGTTCGCCTCCAGGTAGGCCGACCGCGCCCGCGCCCGTTCGTCGGGGTAGGCGACCTCAGCCACGGTGCCGAGCAGCGTGACCCGGCCCGACGCCAGTGGGTCGGCACCAGCGGGCGTGTCCTCGACCACGAGCATGCTCGCCCTCGCGTCGGCGTCGAGGTTGCGGGTGTGCTCGGCGAGGGTGCTCACGAAGAAGGCGGGACGGCCCGACGGGTCGAGGCCGTAGGTGACGACCGACCCGAACGGCGTGCCCGCGGGCTCCAGGGCGATGGTGGACAGCGCACCGCGCGACTGGCCGGCCACCAACGTGCGGGCCCGCTCGGCGTGGCTCGGCTCCGGGGGCGGCGGCACCGCAGGCCCGTCACGTTGCGCACCGTCGCCCTCGGGCTCCCAGCCGGGAATGACATGGCCTGTCGTCATCGGACCGCCGCCTTCGGCGGCCGCCCCGCTGACCGGGCGACTGTGCCTGTCGATTCGCTCGCCTGCGGCTCCGTCATCGACCAGTCCTACCAGATGCCCGGATGGGCTGGGCGGGAACGTCGCGGGTGCGGGCTGTCCAGACAGCAGTGGCCATCAACCAGGCGTCGACGATGGTGAGTCCGGCGCGCTGGAACAGCCCATGAGCGGGCCCGGCCACGGTGGCGAGCAGGCAGGCGCCGGCGAGAAGCCCGGTCACCGTGGATGCCACCGCCGCCCGACGACGGCCGCCGGCGGCCAGCGGCCTGGCCGCGAGCACCGGCGTGGCCGCGAGGGCCACGTAGCCGAGGGCGGCCAAGACGTTGTGCGCCCCGTCGAGCGCGGTCGAGGTGTCGAGAGGGAACAGCGCGACACCGAGGGTGGCCCCGCCGCTGGTGGCTGCGGCGATCCCGACCCAGTCGCCGAACCGGCGCCGGAGGGACCCGGCGTAGAAGACCATGGCGACGCCGAAGCAGACGAACCCGGCCGTCATCAGTGCACGTCGTGGCGCGCCGGTGGCGGCCAGCCGGCTGATCGCCTCGTCGGTCGCCGAATACCCCTCGGTCAGGGCTCCGGCCACCAGCCAGGCGACCACGAACGCGGCGGGGCCGACGACGCCGGCGGCCACGGCCAGGCCGTCCCGGCGCGGCGTCCCGTCGCGGGCCGGCCGCGGACGAGGCGGTCGGCCTTCGACCTGCCTCAGGGGGTGATGCTTTGGTCGTCCATCTCCGGGTTGATCGAGCCACTCTCGTAGTACGGCTCGCCCGGACCGGCCTCGCGGTCGGCCAGGGCCTTCTCCAGCCGCCGGATGCGAGCCTCGAGGGCCTCCAGGCGCTCGTCGTGCTCGTCGAGCTTTTCGTGGGAGTGGTCGCTCATGTGTCTCCTCGTTGATGTGCACGTCGCCGACGACCCGAACGTTACCGGCGACCGCCGCTCAGCCCCCCAGCGCCTGCCGGAGCTCGGCCAGGCGCCCGGGGGCGATGCTCCACCACACCCACCGCCCGCGCTTCTCCCCGCAGATGAGGCCGGCGTCGGCCAGCACCCTGGTGTGGTGGCTGATGGTCGGCTGCGACCGGTCGAGCGGCGCTTCGAGCTCGCAGGAGCAGACCTCGCCCTGGGCGGCGACAATGGAGAACAGGCGCAGGCGGACCGGGTCGGCCAGGGCGCCGAGCACCCGGGCCAGCTCGGCGGCCTCCGCCTCGCCGAGGGGGGAGTCCACGACCGACGGGCAGCAGAGAGTGTCGGGTGGGATCTCGATCGCTCGTGTCCGTGCCATTCGGCCTCCTTCGTGGGACGAACCCTGGAAAAACGTATTGACAAAGCTCGATACGAGTTGGATACTGCACTGAAGGTATAGACCACTGTCGATCTTATCAGGAGGATCTCCCATGTCGCGTGTCCAGCTTGCGCTCAACGTCTCCGACCTCGACGCCGCCGTCGGCTTCTACTCGAAGCTCTTCGACACGGTCCCCGCCAAGGTGCGGGCCGGGTACGCCAACTTCGCCATCGCCGACCCACCGCTCAAGCTGGTGCTCATCGAGGGTGGCGGCCCGGGAGCGACGCTGAACCACCTGGGAGTGGAGGTGGCCGGGACCGACGACGTGGCCGATGCCCAGCGCCGCCTGGCCGGGGAGGGGATGGACACGCGCGCCGAGACCGGCACCGACTGCTGCTACGCCGTGCAGGACAAGGTGTGGGTCGGCGACCCCGACGGCGCGCCGTGGGAGGTCTACACGGTGCTGGGCGACAGCGAGGTACCGGCCGACTGCTGCGGATCCAATGTCGGCGCCGACCCGGCGACGGTAGGCGCCACCTGCGGCTGCTGAGCTCAGATCACGCCGAAGCGGTGGAGCTCGAAGGCCCACATGAGGGCCAGCGCGGCCCAGACGACGGGCAGCGACACGGCCACGGTGGCCGGCCGGCGGACCAGCAGCACGACGGCGATCACGACGGCCACCACGCCGGCCGGGTTGACTGCCACTGCGTCGGCCAGTCGGAGGTGCACGGTGGCCTCGACGCTCGTGGTCATGCCGCACATCGGGCACGGCAGGCCGGTGAGGGCGCGCAGTGGGCACCCGACGTCGGGATGGGCGGGCAGGGCCGGCAGGACGACTGCGATCGCCAGCATCGCCGCCCCGGCCCTCGTCAGGTCGCGGGCGTCGACCAGCGAGACGCCCCGCCGACTACCGAGGGCCGCTGGGGTCAGCTGCCGGGAGCCTTGCCGAACGACCCCGGGGGAGGGGGCCAGGCCGAGGCCGGCACCACGACGGTGTCGGACAGCTTGTCGTGCCAGGTCTGCTTCTCCTTGTCCCACAGCATCCAGAAGTACCCCAGCCCGCAGGGGATGGCCGAAAGCCAGCTGCACACGTGCCGGAGGAGCGCGGTGGCCCAGCCGAGCGGGCCACCGTCGGCCGAGCGCGCCACCCGGATGTCGAGCACCTTCTTGCCAACGGTCTGCCCCGCCGGCCCGCCCTCGAAGTACCCGTAGTACAGGAGGCCGAGCACCGTCCCGACGCCGAAGCCGATGAACGGCGACCCCACGAAGCGGAGCGGAATGGTCACCGCGCTGATGATGATGCCGTCCAGGAGGGCGGCGGCGAACCGGATCCAGAATCCCGCGCGCGGGCCGCTGGGGCCACCCGAGCCGCTGTACGCCGGCTGACCCGAATACCCCCCCGGTTGCGGCGGTGGCGGAGGCGGCGGAGGAGGGGGGTAGTCAGTCATGCGCGAACTCTAGGTCCACCGGTGACCGAACGCCCGGCTGACGTTCGCGGCTGGCATGATGCGGCCATGCCTCGATCAAGTTGGACCCCATGTGCGGGTGCGATCCATCTCGCCCCCAGCCTGCTCGCTGCCGATTTCGGCCACCTGGCCGACGCCGTCGCCGCCCTCGACGGCGGGGGAGTGGAGCGTTTGCACGTCGACGTGATGGACGGGGTCTTCGTCCCCAACTACACGTTCGGCACCGACACCGTACGGGCCCTGAAGAAGGTGACCGACCTTCCCCTCGAGCTCCATCTGATGATCGTCGAGCCCGAGCGCCACTTGGAGACCTTCGCCGATGCGGGCGCCGACGCCATCACCGTCCACTACGAGGTGTCGCCGCACCTCCACCGCAGCCTCACCCGCATCCGCGAGCTCGACTGTCGGGCCGGGGCGGCCATCAACCCGAGCACGCCGGCCGCCGCGCTCGACGACGTGCTGGAGGCGTGCGACCTGGCGCTGGTGATGACCATCAACCCCGGGTTCGGCGGCCAGAAGCTCATCAGGCGCACCCTGTCGAAGGTGGCTCGGTTGCGGGCCGAGATCGACCGGCAGGGCCTGGAGACCGAGATCGAGGTCGACGGCGGGGTCGACGCCGGCAACGCCCGTGACTGTGTCGAGGCGGGCGCCAACGTGTTGGTGGCGGGCACCGCGGTGTTCGGCCACAAGGGCGGTCCCGCGGCGGGCGCCCGGGCCGTGCTGGCTGCCGCCGCCGGCGAACCCGACCCCGGCTGAGCGTTCCGCCTACGTGGCGGCGGCGGTGGTGAAGGTCACCTGGGTGACGCCCTTGCCGATGACCACGGTGATCTGCCCGGAGTTGGGATCGGGGGCTCCGACGACCTGGTAGCCCGGGCGGGCGCCGACGGCGGCGACGACCCGGCCGGGTTCGATCTTCTCCGCCACGCGCACGTGCTCGCCGGTCGCAAAGGAACCGGCGGGGGCACAGGTGCCGCCGGGCGCCGGGCCAGCGGCGACGGAGAGGTTCCGGCCGTTGACCTCGAACCTGGACGGCTGCCCGGCCGCCACGCCGGGGCCGGCGGCGTTGCAGACCATGAGGACGCCCGACGACGGCTTGTTGGTGAAGGTGAGAACCGTCTGGTTCGCTATGGGGATTCGCCCACGACGGTGCTCGACGACCCACCCGCGCCGGCTCCGCTCGATCCGGTGCTGGACGTGCCCAGGGCGCCCCCGAGCTGTGCCGTCTGCAGTCCCGGGGTGGCGGGGTTGGAGTCCTTCGCCGGCGCCTTCAACACGTCGACGAGGAAGTTGACGCGACATACGGAGTTGGGTCCGCCCGGCGCGGTGAGCACCACCGGGGTGTCGGGGACGAACCGGTACTTGCCCTGGGCGGGATCGACGAGCTCGATGCCGAAGGTGGTACCGGCGCACGCCGTGCCTGGCTCTCCGGCGCCCGTCGGGCTGAGTCCGTACACCCCGGGGTCGACGCTCGCCGTCGGGCAGTCCACCAGCGCCAACGCGGTGCCGCAGCTGGGCACGACGGTGATGGCGGTGATGGTCACCGTGACAGCTCCGCTGTCCGGGCCCGTGGATTGGTTGTCGATGGAGACCGTCCCCGGTAGTCCCGACTGCCCCACGATGACCGGGCTGGGGAGTGTCGGGATGACCAGGAAGTTCACGCCGGCCGACGCCGGCGGGATGGCGACGACGAACGGCGTCATGCCGACCGCCAGCGCCACGAGACCCTTGAGCCGCCGCCGGTGCCGCCCAGTTCCGCCTTCCACCGCCGGATGGTTCGACGATGCTCCACCGATGCCTCGACGACTGCCCATGGCCGCCCCCCCCCGTTCATTTCGAGCCCGCGTCCGGCAAGCTACCAAGTGCAAGCATCCAGGGGGTCGCGCGCAGCCGATCTCGCGTCCTCGAGATCTTCTGGCGGCCGTAAACGGCGGGACCCCTGCGGGCTTGTACGGGGTATGAAAGAAGACGACGACCTCACCCACCTCCTCGCCCGCGCCGCCGACCCGCCGGTCGCCACGACGGACTCGTTCCGGGAGGTGATGGTCCGCTACCGGAAGGGGAGGACCCGGGTGCTGCTCGCCGCCGTGGTGGCCGTGGCCCTGCTGGGCCCGGCCGTCGGCGTCGCGGTGGGCCGGGCGACCGCGGACAACTCGACCCAGGTGGCCACTGGGGCATCGCCCGAGACGACGGGCACGGGATCCCCGGTCCACGCTCGCGTGGACTCCTCGGGCGACAGCGTCGCGTCACTCGAGGGGTACGGGTTCGGGTGGGCCACGCCGGCCAAGCGGCTCTTCGTGCGCACCACCTCCGACGGCGTGACCATTCGAGCCTACCTCCAGGAGAACCCTCCCGGCGTAGAAGAAGCGGAGTGCGTCACCAGTGACCAGGGCTCGATTCCGTGTCCGTCGCCGCCGCCGGACTGTCCCGGCCCGCCGGACGCGCAGCTCCAGGCCGGCCTGTCCAACGACCGGGCCGTCGACCCGGGCTACGTCCCCGCCATCTCCGCCGAGGCCACCGAGCCGGTGACGGTGCTGCACGCGTCGTACTTCGGCGTGACCGAGGGTGACCCGGCGGTGTGGGCCGCAGTGAGGACCGGCGCCGGGGTCGAGGGGGTCCGGGTCCGCTTCGCCGACGGCGCCATCGACGAGATGGCCCCCGTCGACGGCTACGCCGTGGTCGCGCACCGTACGGCCGATGCGCCGTCGCTGCCGGAACCGGCATCGTCGCCCGAGGAGTGGGAGGCCAGGATGAAAGCGGCGATGCCTCAGGGAAGCGTCGAGGCGCTCGACGCCAACGGCGCGACCATCTCCACCGCCGACCTGGCATCGGCATCACCCGTGGTGCCGGTGCCCATGGAGTGTGCGATCCCGGGAGAGGTGAAGCCGGCGTTGCCAGAGGGCGGCCCACCGGTTGTGTCCGCCGTCCCGGCCACACGTCCCTGACGCCTTGTCCCTCCCCGAGGTTGCCCGCGAACCGGTTCCCGGGCAGCCGACCTGGCAAGCTGGGGCGACGCAGCACTATCTCAGCGTCGACCAGTACCGCACCGACGACTTCGCCGACTTCTACCGCTCCGGCTACCCGCGACTGGTGGCCGCCCTCCGGCTCGCCGGTGCCACCGACGGCGCCGACCTGGCCCAGGAGGCGTACGCCCGCACCTTGCGCCACTGGCGTCGGGTGCGCCAGGGGGCGAACCCGGCCGGCTACGTGAACACCATCGCCTTCCGGTTGCTGCGGCGACAGCGGGGCGGGAAGGTCGTGCCGCTCGACGACGCCGACGGCGCAGTCGCCGGGCCCGAGGCGGCCACGGTCGTGGCCATGTCGGTGCATGCCGCGCTTGCCGGGATGCCCGCACGCCGTCGGGAGTCGGCCGTCCTGTGCCTGTACCTGGAGATGTCGACCGAGGAAGCGGCCGCGGTCATGGGCGTCAGCCCGTCGACCGTCCGGGTCCAGCTCCACCGGGCCCGCAGTGACCTGCGCGCCGCTCTCGGCCACGGTGTCGACCGGACCACCGGCCACGTCCGGCAGCAGTGACGTGCGCGCGCGACCGCCCCGCCGACGTCGAGCAGCCTCATCGCCTGCGCCAGGCACATCGCCACCAGTGTCGGGCCGCGCCTTCCGGCACTCATGGCGAGAGTCTTGGCGACCTTGTATCTAGCGGGCGGCTCGCCACTCTGCCTGGGGTGACACCGACCGTGGAGGAGACAGCGATGCCGCAGCGGACTTGGGACCTTTTGAAGCAGGGTGATCACGGAGACGCGGTCACGGCGCTGCAGTACCTACTGCGCGCCCACGGCTACGGTATCGCCGCCGACGGCGACTTCGGGCCGCAGACCGACAACGCCGTCCGGCAGTTCCAGACCGCCAGGAACCTCGCGGTCGACGGCCAGGTCGGCAACCAGACCTGGCCTCAGGTCACGATCACCGTCGCGTCGGGCAGCACCGGCGACGCGGTGCGGGCGGTGCAGTGCCTGAAGCTCATCCTGTACCCCGACCAGCCGGCGCTGGTTGTCGACGGGTCCTTCGGCCCCGAGACCGAAGAGCGGGTGCGCATGTTCCAGGGCCAGTGGGGCCTCGGCGTCGACGGGATCGTGGGCACCGGCACCTGGTTCTACCTGGTGTCGAGGCGCCTGAAGCTGTGGCCGCTCGTGAAGCAGGGGTCGCACAACGAGACCGCAGTGCGTGCCGTCCAGCACCTGCTGCGGGCCCGCGGTGCCACCATCGCGGCCGACGGCGTCTTCGGGCCCGTGACGGCTGCCGCCGTCTCCCAGTTCCAGACCGAGCAGGGGATGATGGCCGACGGCATCGTCGACACGGCCACCTGGCCGAAGCTGGTCATCCAGGTCGGTCCCGGGGCGACGGGTGAGGCGGTGAAGGCGGTGCAGTGGTTCTTCTCCCACACCCTGGCCGTCGACGGGATCTTCGGCCCGCAGACCGAGAAGGTCGTCAAGGAGTTCCAGGCGATGTGGGGCCTCGCCGCCGACGGCATCGTCGGCCCGCTCACCTGGTACACCCTGATGGTCCCCAAGTTCGACTGATCGGCCCGGACGCTCGGGAGGTCACGTGCGCCCCGGGGTGACAGGCGGAATCGCCTCGTCACCCGGGGCATGCTCGACGACGAGCGGGTCTGGCCGGTGGGGGGAGGAGTCGCTCGGACGGCCGCCTACCGACCCGGAGACCGAGGCCAGGCAGCACGTTCGGGGCTGTGCCGGCGTCCGCTGCTCCTCGAG
>JBPCJV010000077.1:0-3134 GCA_051004925.1 Acidimicrobiales bacterium
TCAGGCTAACCCGCGGTGGCCTGTGGCTCGGGAGGGTCCGGCCGATCTACCGCGGCCTGGGCCAGGCGTTCGTCGATCCACCCGCGCTCACTCAGGGCCACGACGAACCGGGCGAATGACGCCTCCAGGGCCTCGCGTTCGGCGTCGGCCGGCGCCACCTGCGCTCCCTCTCCGACCATGGCGTCGCCGGCCGCCACCAGGTCGGGGTGCAGCGTGCCGGCGGCGGCGAGGACGCAGGCCCCGAAAGCCGTGTCCGCCCGCTCGACCACGACGACGGGTCGGCCGAGCACCGACGCCCGCACCGCGGCCCACCTCGGGCTGCGCCCGCCCCGACCGGCGGACCGCACCGGGCCCACGGCTACCGCTTCGAGGTCGGCCAGGTGGGCGTAGGCCAGGCGCTCGACGAACGCCACCCCCTCGAGCAGGGCGCGGTGGTGCTCGGCCTCGTCGCCCGGGCGGCCCAGCCAGAACCCTGTCGCCGCCGGGGCGACGAACGGGAAGCGCTCACCCGTGCCGAGCAGGGGATAGGTGACACATGTGGCCGGGCCCCGCTCCGCAGCCCGGCGGTCGAGCGCGGCCAGGTCGCCGCCGCCAGCCGCCACGGCGCCGCCGCCGGTGTTGGAAGCACCGCCCGGCAGCCACCACCCGCCCGGATGGCGATGGCTGTAGACCGAGCCGGAGGGGTCGTGGACGAGGTCGTCGGTGGCTCCCTTCACCACCAGGGTCGTGCCCACCACGGTCACAAAGCGTCCGGGACGGTCGGCCCCCGCCGCCACCTGGCCGGCGCAGCCGTCGGTCATCCCCAGGCGTACCTGACAGCCGGCGGGTAGCCCCGTGGCGGCCGCGGCGTCGGGGCCCACCTCACCGGCCGCCGCCCCCGGTGGCCGGACCTCGGTCAGCACGGCCTCGGGTATGCGCAGGGCGGCGGCGGCATCCGTCGCCCACTCCTGGCGGATCGGGTCGTAGCCGCTCTTGAGCGCATGGCTCCAGTCGGTGGGCGGTGGCCCGCCGGTGAGCGCGGCCACCAGCACGTCGGAGGCGTGCCATGCGAACCGGGCCCGGTCGGCCACGTCGGTCCGGCCGAGGAGCCATCCCCACTTGGCCAGGCCCGAGGTGGCCCCGGGCTCCCACCCCACCGCGGCCCATCGGGCCGGGTCGGCACCGGCGGCCGCCGACGCCTCGGCCGTGGCCCGTTGGTCGTCGTAGAGGAGGGCGGGACCGAGGGGCTCGCCGTCGCCGTCGACCACCACGACAGTCCCCGACGTGGCGGCCACGGCCACGGCCACGATCCCCTGGGCGTCGCGACCCAGGACGGTCGTCGCCTGGCGCAGGGCGGCGACGGTGGCCGGCCACCAGGCCCGGGCTTCGGTCTGCGACCAACCCGGGCGAGGACGCTCGGGAGCCGGGAGCGGAGAGCTCCCCGTGGCCACGACCCGTCCCGAGGCGTCGGCACACGACACCCGCACCTCCTGGGTGGCCAGGTCGATGCCGGCGACGAGGGCGGGAAACGAGAGGTGGACCAGGAACCCGACGGTAGCGGCGGTTCCGCCTACCATGAGCCGGTGCCCATCGACACGTCCGGAGAGTCCTTCGTCGCCCTGCGCAGCCTGCTCGACCAGGTGGCCGACAACACGTCGCCGGCGGCCTCGCGCATCCACGCGACCATCGCCGCCCAGCAGTTCCTCGAGGCCCTCACGCGCACCCTGGTCGACGAGGCGCTGGAGGAAGGCGCCAGCTGGGACGACCTGGCCCAGTCGTTCGGCACGACGCCGGCCAACGTGAAGTCGAGGTTCGGCACCTACCGGACGTACGACGACGACTGACCGGCCGGGCCAGATGGACGAGGAGAAGCTCGAGCGCGTCACTTCGCTGCTGCGCCAGTTGCACGGCAGGATCACGGCCGACCCGCCGTTGCCCTTCGACGAGTGGGAGCTGCAGCTCTACGCCTACGACGAGGCGCTCGTGACCGCGGCCGACCTGTTCGACCTCGACGTGCCCGACGCGGCGCGTGACGAGATGGGCCCCGACGACCGCGCCGACCTGGAGCAGGCCCTGGCCGATGCCGGCCTCGACGTGCGTACCGACCACTGAGCGAGGACCGAAGCGGAGCAGCCCCGATGCTGTTGGCCGAAGTCGTGCAAACGTCGCACGCGGTGGCGTCGACCCGGGCCCGGTCGGCCAAGGTCGCCAGCTTGGCTGCGCTCCTCCGGCGGCTGGCGCCCGACGAGGTCGAGCCCGCCGTCTGCTTCCTCACGGGGCGTCCCCGGCAGGGCAAGATCGGGGTCGGCTGGGCCACCTTGGGGGCCCTCGACCCGCCGCCCGCGACGGTTCCCTCCGTCGAGGTGCTCGAGATCGACACCATCGTCACCGTTCTGCAGTCGTTGGCCGGACCAGGCTCGGGCACCCGGCGCCACCAACTGCTCGGTGCGCTGCTGGACAAGGCCACCGAGGCTGAGGCCGACTTCATCCGCCGCCTGCTGATCGGGGAGCTGCGCCAGGGTGCCCTCGAGGGCGTGATGGCCGACGCCGTCGCCCGGGCGTCGGGCATCCCGCCGGCTTCGGTGCGGAGGGCGGCCATGTTCGCCGGCGACCTGGCCCGGGTGGCGACCGTCGCCCTGCTCGACGGCGAGCCCGGCCTCGCCGCGATCGGCCTCGACGTGCTGCGGCCGGTGTTGCCGATGCTGGCGTCGACGTCGCCCGACGTGGCGATGGCGCTCGCCGCCATGGGCACCTGCTCGGTGGAGTGGAAGCTCGACGGGGCGCGCATCCAGGCCCACCGGCGGGGTGACGGGGTCCGCCTCTACACCCACAACCTCAACGACGTGACCGACCGGCTCCCCGGTGTGGTCGCCGTGGTCGCTGCCCTCGATGCCGACACGGTCGTGCTCGACGGCGAGGTCCTCGGCGTGAGCGACGACGGGCCCGAGGCCTTCCAGGAAACGATGAGCAGCTTCGGGCGCCGCTCGGGCCCTGCATCCCGCTCAGAGGGCCGCTCGGGCCCTGCATCCCGCTCAGAGGGCCGCTCGGGCCCTGCAGGACGCGCCGCCCTCGGTGTGTGGTTCTTCGACTGCCTGCACCTCGACGGCACCGACCTGCTCGACCGTCCCCTCCTGGAACGGTCCGCGGCATTGGAG
>JBPCJV010000078.1:0-2933 GCA_051004925.1 Acidimicrobiales bacterium
CTGGCGCACGGGGTTCAGGAGGCCGTCACTCCCACGAGCGTCGGCCACGTCGACCGGGAGCCACAACAAGTCGTCGTGACCACCCGACAGCACGGCGATAGCCGCTTGCGCGTCACCCTGTTGGACCGCTTCGGCGAGGTCGGCGATGGCGCCGCCGAACCGGTGGACGTGCCTCAGGACCACGATCCCATCGGCAACCGCCGCTCCGGCCGGTGGAGGAGACGACGGGACCTCCTGGCCGCTGACCACCGCGAACGCCGCCCTGGCCGTCGGGTCCAGAAGCAGTCCGTCGGCGGCGGGGCCGACGATGTCGCCGAGGACGGCTCCGGCCTCGACGGAAGCCAGCTGGTCGGGGTCGCCCACCAGGACGAGCCGGGAGGGCAACTGGACGGCCTCGACCAGCCTGGCCATGAGCGTCAACGGCACCATCGACGTCTCGTCCACCACGACGACCCCGTGGGGAAGGTGGTTCCTCCGGTTGTGACGGAAGCGTGCCCGGTTCCCCGGTTGCCATCCGAGCAGGCGGTGCAGCGTCGAGGCCGAAAGTGCCAGCAACCAGTCCCGAGCCTCATGGGAGATGTCGAGCTGTGCCGCCTCCTGGTGAACCGCTTCCTCGAGCCGCGCCGCGGCCTTGCCCGTGGGCGCGGCGAGCGCCACGAGCGGCGGTCGCCGGCCGGCCGCCGTGGCCTGTTCGTGGAGCAGGGCCCGGACCCTGGCGACCGCGGTGGTCTTGCCCGTCCCGGGCCCCCCGGCCACAACCGTGAGGTTCCGGAGGACGGCAGTGGCGGCGGCGACGCGCTGGTAGTCGGGCTCGGGCCCAGCGAACAGCCGGGTGAGACCCGCGGCCAGAAGCGGGATGTCGACATCAGGGGCGAGCAGTCCGCCCCGGGCCCGCAGGTCGGCGGCGACCTGGCGCTCCTCCCGCCAGTAGCGATCGAGGTAGAGGCGGGTACCGACGAGGCGGAGCGGCCGGTCGTCGCCACCGTCCACACCGACGGCGACGAGCGCGCTGGTGCGAATGGCCGCCAGCCACTCGGCGGTGTCGGGCCATGGCAGGGCTCCGACATCCACGGACAGGTCGGCGTCGATGGTGACGGTGTCGCCGATCGTCGCCAGGTCGGTGCACACGTGGGCGAGCCGGGGGGCGCGGGCGGCGAAGGTCGCGGCGAGCAGCACCTGCTCGTGGTCCTCGGGTCCCAACCGGCCGAGACGTAGCGCGAGGTGGACATCCGCGGCGGACAGGATGCCGGCGTCGTTGAACGTCCGGAGAAGACCGGTTGCGTTCCGCGCCATCCGGGAGTCGAAGGGGTCGGGCTCGACGACGTCGTGGTCGGGGGGAGCCTCCACGGTCGTCATGGCGCCACCGTTCCCCGGTCGAAGAGGTCACTCAACGCCTCGATCAGAGGCGCCGGTGGTCGCCAGGCGAAGACACCACAGGGCTGGCCGTCGACACGCGGTGTGTCGCGGCCGACCATTCCCCTCACGAAGAGGTAGAGGACGCCCGCCAGGTGTTGAGCCGGGTCATAGCCCGGCAGCCGCCAGCGCAGGTACCGGTGGAGGGCGACGGTGTAGAGCAACGCCTGCAGCGGGTAGTGGGCGCCGTACATGGCCTCCACCAGCGCCCCCGGGCGGTAGTGCCAGGCACTGAGGGGCTCACCCACCGAGCCCAGCCAGTTGGTCTTGTAGTCGACGACGGCGTAGCGGCCGTCGGGCGTGCGGAACACGAGGTCGAGGCTCCCGGAGAGATAGCCACGCAGGCCCGTCTGCAGGACGGGATCGCGCAGTCGCCCGGCGTAGCCGGCGAGGGGATCGTTGGCAGGGAGGTGCTCGGTGAGCAGGAGGCCGATGTTCTCCACGGCCAGGCTGCCCACCGGGACGTCTCCCCCGACCAGCGGTAGCTCGAAGCCCAGCTCGTCGATCCGGTCGGGGCGACCGATGTCGCGCAGCCGCAGGTCGCTGACCAGGGGACCGAGCGGCGTGTCGATGGCGGCGTGGAGCCCGGTGACGGCGCCGTCCCGGTTGTCGACGTCGACCGGTTCCCATGCGGCGGCCCGTCCGAACGCCGCGTGCAGCTCGTCATCGAGATCGACGGCGGCGAAGTCGGCCGCTTCGAGCATGCTGTGGACGAACGTGCCGACATCGGCGCCGCCGGGCATGGCCGCCAGCAGGGACGGCACGGTGCGCAGCGCTGCCTCGCCGGGCTGTTCCTCGGCAGTGGTGGAACCGCCGGCGGGAGCGACGGGAGGCATCTCGTCCGACAGGGCCGGCTCCTCCGCCTCGCTTCCCACCCGGGCCTCGTAGGCCGCGGCCGTGATGCCGCTGTACGACGTGCGTCGCCAGAGGGGATCGAGCGTGCGGTCGAAGGAGTCGGCCGACAGCTCGACGTCGTCGGCGTCCTTTCCGACCCACCCGGTGCCGTCGCCCCCGCCGACCCGCTCGACACTGATGGAGCCGGGCGCCCGCCCGGCCAGATCGTCGAAGCGGGCCACGGCGTCGGCGTCGGTGGGCGGTGCGTTCCCGTCGGCGGCGACGTTGCCCTCGTCGTCACGGAAGAACAGGAGCCGGCACAACGCGGAATCGCGACTCTCCCACGACGCGGCCCACCACACGACGGCCTGGTGTCGGGCGCGGGTGAGTGCGACGTAGGCGAGCCGCAACTCCTCGCCGCGATGCTCGATCAGGTGCTGGCGGCCGGACCCGTTCCACCGGTCGGTGCCGCCCCCGACGTCGATGGTGCGCCGGTCGCCCGCCGCTCCGTCGTGGAAGACGGGAGGTTCGTCGTCGGGGATCCACCCCGGGTGCCAGAGGTAGGGGCAGTACACGACGGGGAACTCGAGACCCTTGCTCCGGTGGATCGTGAGCACCTGCACGGCCTCGGCGTCGGATTCCAGACGGCGACTCCGCTCTTCGGTCTCGTCCTCCTCGCCCGGCTC
>JBPCJV010000079.1:0-6800 GCA_051004925.1 Acidimicrobiales bacterium
CCGTACCGATGACGGCGATGCGACTCATCGGGTTGCCACCTTCGGTGGCCGTCCCGCTGAGCGGGACACTGTGCTTGTCGGTTCGCTCGCCTGCGGCTCGCTCCTCGGGTGGCCTGGGACGACACCGCCGACACCTGGGGGACGAGGCGCTCCAGGGCGTCGAGGTGGTGGGGCAGGAGGGCGACGCCGCCAAGGCGGAGGGCGGCGTTGTCGAGCACGCCGAAGGGCGGGCGCGGCGCCCGTCGCGGCGGATCGAGCTCGGCCGTGGTGACGGGCCGGACCAGGTCGGGGTCGAGGCCGGCCAGGGCCACGGCGTGGCGCGCCAGCCGGAACCAGGTGGTGGGGCCCTGGTTGGTCACGTGGTAGGTACCGGAGCGCCGCTCCACCACCAGGCGTCGGATCATGCCAGCCAGGTCGGCGGCGAGGGTTAGGCACCCGTGCTGGTCGTCGACCACCGTGAGCTCGTGGCCGTCGGCCGCCCGGGCCAGCACGGTACGGACGAAGTTGCGCCCGTGGCGGCCGCACACCCACGACGTGCGTACGAGCGTGTCGTCGGCCGACAGCTCCAGCTCGCCGCCCCGCTTGGAGCGGCCGTACACCGACAGCGGGTGGGGGGAATCCCATTCCGTGTACGCCCGGCCCGCGTGGCCGTCGAAGACGTAGTCGGTGGAGACGTAGGTCACGCGCGCCCCGACCAGCCGGGCGGCCTGGACCACGTGGCGAGTGCCGAGGGCGTTGACGCGCCAGGCCCGGTCGACGTCGTCCTCGCAGCCGTCGACGTCGGTCCATGCCGCCGCGTGCACCACCGCGTCGGCCCGGGCCTCGGTCACCCTGGCCAGTACGGCGTCGCGGTCGCCCACGTCGAGGGCGGCGTGGTCGCAGGCCGTCAGGTCGTGGTCGGCGAAGACGTCGGCCAACTCCCGGCCCAGCTGACCGCCGGCTCCCGTGACGAGGACCCGCACGTCAGGAGGAGGACGATCGCGGTGGCGCGGGCGCCGACGACCAGTCGGTCTCCACCACCGGCGCCCGGTCGCGCAGGGGTTCCCACCAGGAGCGGTGGTCGCCATACCAGGCCACCGTCGCAGCCAGGCCCGCGTCGAAGCCCACCTCGGGCTCCCACCCCAGCTCGGTGCGGATCTTGGTGGAGTCGAGCAGGTACCGGCGGTCGTGCCCCGGCCGGTCGGGGACGATCGTCTTTAGGTCGGGGGGCTTGCCCAGGGCGGCGAGCACGACGTCGGCGATCTCCTCGATGCTGCGCTCCACGCCGCTGCCCACGTTGTAGGTCTCGCCGATCCGCCCCTTGTCGAGCACGGCCGCGACGGCCCGGCAGTGGTCGTCGACGTGCAGCCATTCGCGGCGGTTCTTGGTGGAGGCGTACATCGGGAGAGGCTGGTCGTCGAGGGCCCGCACCGAGAAGAGCGGGATCACCTTCTCCGGGAACTGGAAGGGGCCGTAGTTGTTGCAGCAGTTGGTGATGGTGACCGGGAGGCCGAAGCTCTCGGCGTAGGCGCGCACGGCGTGGTCGGCCCCCGCCTTGGAGGCGTTGTAGGGCGTCCGGGGCCGGTAGGGCGACTCCTCGGTGAAGGCCTCGTCGGTGTCGAGGTCGAGGTCGCCGTAGACCTCGCAGGTGGAGATGTGGTGGAAACGGGCCACGCCGGCCCGGCGGGCCCCCTCGAGCAGGGTCTGGGTGCCGATGACGTTGGTGCGGAAGAACAGGCCGGGGTCGAGCACGGCCAGGCTGTTGTGGGACTCGGCCGCGAAGTTGACCACGGTGTCGACGGCCTCGTCGGCCAGCACGGCGGTCACGCCGGCCGGGTCGGAGATGTCGCCCTCGACGAAGCCCACCCGGTCACCGAGGTCGTCGAGATTGGCCCGGTTGCCAGCGTAGGTGAGGGCGTCATAGCCCACCACCCGGTCGTCGGGGCGCGTCGAGGACCAGTACCTGACGAAGTTGGAGCCGATGAAGCCGGCGGCTCCCGTGACCAGCAGTCTCACTCGTCAGAGGCTACCGGCAGTCGGAGAGTTGCTCAGCAGGACGGTTCGGTGGGGGCGCCCTTCGGTTGGGGAATGCCCGTCGGCGCGCTCGTGGCCGTGGTCGCCGGTTCCTCCGGCGGCGGGGCGTCAATTGCGATCTGGGCCGATATGCCTTTGTAGTCTGCGCCCACGGTCAGGGCCGCGTCGACACCGCGGAGGGTCGTGTCCTCCTTCACGGTGGCGCCGGGCTGCACCTGGGAGGCCAACCTGTCGGCCTTGGCCTTCTGTCCAGGCGCGAAGCGGATCGTCGTATTCGTGTACTTGTAATTGTCGGCATCGCCCTTGTCGGCCACGATGAAGCCCGCCCGCTCGAGGTCGGCCTGCGCCTTCGAGGCTGCCCCCTCGGTGCCGTTGCCGTTGAGCACCCTCACCCGCACGTCGCCGGGGCGCACGTCCGTGGCCTCGGGGTCGGGCTGGCCGATCCCGTTCATGCGGTCGATGTAGGGCTGGGCCTCCTCGCGGTTGAGCTTCAGCACATCGGCGCCGCCGACCGTGGCCTCAGTGGTCGGCAGGGTAAGCATGTCGACGGTGTCGGGGTCGAGCGAGCGGAAGCGCTTGGCCACGCGGACCAGATCGGTGGTCGACATGGCCGAGTCGATGGTGACGTCCTCGACGCCGATGCCCACCAGCCGGTTCAGGGTGAGGGGGTTGGAGAGGCCCGAGGAGACGGCCTTGCGCATCATGCGGCGGATGAAGTCCTGCTGGCGCTGGATGCGGCCGAGGTCCGACGTGGGGTCGGTGCGCCATCGTCCCGACTCGTAGTACTCGTAGTGGCGGCTGCGCACCCACGACAGACCCGTGTCACCGTCGAAGTTGATGCAGCCCGGTTCGGTGATCTCGAGGCCGCTGAGGGTGTCGCGCACCGGAGAGGGCACGTACACCTTGACGCCCCCCACGGCGTTGACGATGTCGCGGAAACCGACGAAGTCGACCTCCATGTAGTGGTTGATCTGGATGCCGAGGTTCTCGTTGATGGTCCGGATCAGGGTCTGGGGCCCGCCCTCGGCGAACGACGTGTTGATCCGGTCGGACTTGGTGCTGCCGGAGATCTTCACGTAGAGGTCCCGGGGGATGGACATCAGCGCGGCCTTCTTGGCCCGGGCGTCCACGTGCAGGACCATGATCGTGTCGCTGCGCTGCCCCGTGACCTCGTCCTTGCCGGCCTGGTCGGCCAGGTCGCCAGTTAGGCGGGCCCGGCTGTCGGAGCCGACGAGCAGGACGTTCATCACCGAGCCGTCGTCCTCGGCCAGGTCGGACAGGTTGACCTTGTCGATCTGGCCGAGGCGCCAACGCAGGTACACGTAGATGCTCCCCGTGGCCAGGACCGCGACGGAGAGGAGGATGCATGTACCGATGAGGAGTCGCCGGGGCCAGCGACGAGCGGTCGGCCCCGTCGCACCCGGTAGGGCTGCCACACCGGGAGGCTATCCGTCCCCAGTGGCCCGATCCGGCCACCCCCCGATAGTCCACGCACCCCTCTCGTAGGCTGGCCGGCGATGGCTGAGTCCCGTGCCGAACTGGAGTCGTGCGACTTCGCGGTCGTGGGTGACCGCCTGTTCACCGACCTGACCGACCTGTCGTCGGATCCCGCCGTGCTCGACGTTCCCGCGGCCGGGACCTGGGTGGTCGTGCTCGCGTTCGACGGCCCACCCCTGTTCGCCCGCTTCACCGAGGCCCGCCCGGCTCCGCCCGACTTCGCCCGTGCACCGCGACGACGGCCGTGGCGGGGCCTGCCACCCCGCTCAGAGGGCCGCTCGGGCCCAGCCCCGGCGTCGTGGACGTCGAGCCTCGGCCGCCGGGACTACACCAAGCGCGTCGGCGTGATCCGCGAGGCCATCGCCGCCGGCGACGTCTACCAGGTGAACCTCTGCCGCCGACTGTCGGCCACCGTTCCCGCCGACGCCGACCTGGTGGGCCTGGGTCGGGCCCTGGCCGCCCGCCACGCCTCTCCGTTCGGCGCCCTGGTCTGTCTGCGGTCCGCCGGCGTGTCCGTGGCCTCGGCGTCGCCCGAGTGCTTCCTGCGCCGCCGGGGCCGCGGCGTGGAGTCCCGGCCCATCAAGGGCACCGCCGCCCCGGGGCACGGCTTCGAGGCCAAGGACCGGGCCGAGAACGTGATGATCGTCGACCTTGTGCGCAACGACCTGGGACGGGTCTGCGAGCCCGGGTCGGTGCGCGTCCCCGCCCTGTGCCACCCCGAGCGCCATCCCGGCCTGGTGCACCTGGTGAGCACGGTCACCGGCCGGCTCCGTGCCGACGTCGGCTGGCGCGGTCTGCTGGCTGCCACCTTTCCGCCGGGTTCGGTGACGGGGGCTCCCAAGGCCGCCGCTCTGGGCGTGATCGCCGGCCTCGAGCCCGTTCCCCGCAGCGTCTACTGCGGTGCCGTGGGCTGGGTCGACGCCGCGAGCGGGGACGGCGACCTCAACGTGGCCATCCGCACCTTCTGGCTGGACGACGGTGCCCTGCACTTCGGCACGGGTGCGGCGGTGACCTGGGACTCGACCCCCGAGGGGGAGTGGGAGGAGACGGAGCTCAAGGCCCGACGACTGCTCGCCATCGCCGCAGGATGAGCTTCGTCGTGTGGATCGACGGCCGGGTGGTGCCAGTCGAGGAGGCCAGGGTGTCGCCGCTCGACCACGGGCTGCTCACCGGCGACGGCGTGTTCGAGACCCTGCGCGTGTACGGCGGTGTGCCGTTCGCCGTCACCCGCCACCTCGACCGCCTGGCCCGATCGGCCGCAGGTATCGGCCTTCCCGCGCCCGACTCCGCGCTGGTGCGCGACGCCATGGACGCCGTCGTGGCCGGCAACCACATCGAGGAGGGCCGCCTGCGCATCACGGTGACGGGCGGAGTGGGGTCCCTCGGCTCCGACCGGGCCGACGTCCGGCCCACGGTCATCGTGGCCGGGGGTGGCCGGGTCGACTGGCCGGCGGCCACCGACGTCGTCGTCGTGCCCTGGCCCCGCAACGAGCGGGGGGCCCTGGCCGGGATCAAGACCGTCTCCTACGGGGAGAACGTGGTGGCTCTCGCCTACGCCCGCCAGCGCGGGGCCGGGGAGGCGCTGTTCGCCAACCTGGCCGGGAACCTGTGCGAGGGCACGGGCACCAACGTGTTCGTGGGCGTGGCTGGACGGTTGCTCACCCCGCCGCTGTCGTCTGGGTGCCTGGCGGGGGTCACGCGCGACCTGTTGGTCGAGTCGCTCGACGTGGCCGTCGAGGACCTGCCACTGGATCGTCTCGCCGAGGTGGACGAGGCTTTCCTGACGTCGAGCACCCGGGAGGTGCAGACGATCGGGGCCGTCGACGGTCGGCCGTTGCCCTCGGCACCCGGTCCCCTCACCGCTGCCGCGGCCGCCGCCTTCGCCGAGTTGCTGGCCGCCGACCTGGATCCTTGACGGACGGCTGATCTCAGGCCGGCGGGGGTGCGCCCTTCGAGGCCCAGTACTCGTTGAGGGCGGCCTGGCACTTCACGTACCAGGGGATGCCGAAGGCGAGGATCCAGAACGCCGTGGTGGCGCTGACCGGGCTCTCCTTGCCGTCGCGCTCGTACATGTTCTTGATCTCGATGGGCAGCAGGAACAGCGTCACGATCCCGGCCACGACGTAGATGACCGCGCCGATCGCCCCGCCCACACCCTCGCCGGTGTGTTGCTTGATGTCCTCGTGGCTCACGTAGGCCCAGTAGACGCCGTAGATCCCGATGGTGACGATCGACAGCAGGATCTGCTTGCCGATGTTCTTCTGCTGGCCGAGGGGCCCGGAGGCCTGGCCATAGCCACTCGGCGGGGGCGGCGGCGGTGCTGGGGGGGGACCCTGGGGCGGCGGCGGGGGCGGGAGGGTGCTCATGGGAGAGGAGTGTTGTCCATGGCCGGTCCGCGATCAAGGAAGTTGACGGTCGTGCTCAACCTCCCCGTGTCGTCCGGAGGTTCGCCACGTCGCCGGCGGTGACCCGTCGGACGGTGCCGGCCGACGCGACCAGCAGGCTCCCGTCGTCGTCGACATCGGTGGCGATCCCGTCGAACCCCTCGCCACCGGGGAGCTCCACGCGTACGGCCCGGCCGAGAGTCACGCAGCGGCGCCGGTAGTCGTCGACCAGCGTTCCGGCGTGCGACGCACGCCAGGACAGCCGGGCATCCAGGCGGGCCAGGTAGGCGTCGAGGAGCAACGTGCGGTCGACCGGAACGCCGGCAACCATTTCGGCGGTGACGGCCGTGTCGCCCAGCGAGGCGGGGAGGGGACCGGGCCAGCTCACGTTCAGACCGAGTCCCAGCACGATGGCCTCGGGCCCGCCCTCACCGGCGGGGACGCGCTCGGCCAGCACCCCCCCGAGCTTGCGCCCGTCAACCACCAGGTCGTTGGGCCACTTCAGGTCGGGCGCGAAGCCGGCCACGTCGGCGCAGGCGTCGGCCGCGGCCAATGCGCCGGCCATCGGCGCTAGCTCGGGCTCGGAATCCAGAAGGTGGAGGACCACCGACACCATGAGCGACGAACCGGGCGGCGCCTCCCACGTCCGGCCCCGCCGGCACCGCCCGGCCGTCTGGTGGTCGGCAACTACCACCACGCCCTCCGGCGCCCCCGAGCGGGCGAGGTCAAGGGCCACCCGGTTCGTCGAGTCCACCTCGACGTGACGGCGGATGTCGGTGAACCGGGTTGGGTTGGCGCGGGGACCCGGCATGTGAAGCACGATAGGGCCCGTGTTCTCCAAGGTGCTGGTGGCCAACCGGGGCGAGATCGCCGTCCGGGTGATGCGAACCTGTCGCGACCTCGGCG
>JBPCJV010000080.1:0-5182 GCA_051004925.1 Acidimicrobiales bacterium
ATTCCGTTGGCGTCGTTTAGTTTCAGTGTCCCTGCCGTGACCAGGTACAGGGTTTTCGTCATCGATTGCAACGTTCCCAGGGTGAAGACCACGTTCGTGATCCGCCCAGACGTCACGGTGGTCCAGCCACCGTCTCCGACGACCACGACGTCTCCGACGACCACCACGTCTCCTACGACCACCACGTCGTCGTCGACCTCCTCGACGACCACGACGACCCTGGTTCCGGTGGTCACGCCCGACATCTACTTCGGGTACGCCGACACCCTGCACTACGTGGCCGTCCAGTTCCTGCCCGACCCTTGGCAGGGCGACCCGGGCGTGGTGTTCCTGGGCTGCACCGCAAGAACGTCAGAGTGCGGCCCGAGCTACGACGGCGGCGCCATCCGGGTCGACAACCCACTGGCCAACCCCGCGCTGACCCTCGTGGACGCCTACGTCGACATCACCGCCACCAACGGAACGTGCCATTTCCAGATCTGGGGCGAGTTTCTCCCGGCCACGGTCGGCCCCGGCGGCACCCTCATCCTGACCCAGACGGGCACGCTCGGCCCACCCCAGGCGCCACCCTGTGACGGCCGGGTTTCCGTGCCCGAACGCCCCTACTTCAACTTCGACACGTCCGAAGGACCGTTGGACACCATCGATCCCCCGTTCAGCAACTGCAACCCCAGCGACTCGGTCGTGTCACCGCCCGTCGTCACCCTCGTCTTCTCCAACGGCATGACGTTGACCATCGTCGACGACCCCGACCCCGACCCCGCCGTCCAGAACGACGAGATCCTCAACACCGGGGGCACCGACCGGTTCGCCTGCACCGGGACGGAGGAAGCCACCCCCTGGACTGCCGTGCCTCCGGACGACATCACGCGCGTCGGGTAGTCGCGGCCGGCGGCCGGTGGCCGGCGGCGCGGCGGCTCGAACGCGGCCGGCACCTGTCGGGCTACATTTCCCGGCGAGCGAAGGGTGGTCTTATGGCGGCAGCAGGCATGTCGGGGGGCTGTGCGTGGGCCGAAGGGGCGCTGGCCGGTCCGCCCCTCGCCAACCACGGCGGAAGCCCGCCGCGCGGGCAGGCGACAGTGGCGCGGTCGAGCATCGACCACGGCCGGTACGGGCGCCTGTTCCGGCGACTGCCGCCGTTCGCGCCGACCGACAGCGTGCTCGCCGCCCTGGCCGACTCGATGGCCGACGAGCCCACCACGCCCGGCCAGCCCCACGGCCCCTTCCCCGCCGGCGACAACCCCGACCTGCCCTCGGGCTACACGTACCTGGGCCAGTTCGTTGACCACGACCTCACCTTCGACCCGATGTCGGCCCTCGACCGTCAGAACGACCCCGACGCCCTGACCGACTACCGCACACCCCGGTTCGACCTCGACTCGCTCTACGGCCGTGGGCCCCTCGACAGCCCCTACCTGTACGACGGCGACGACCCGGCCAAGCTCCTCGTGGGTCGCAACGTCGGCAAGGAGTTCGAGCCCGTCGACCTGCCCCGCAATCAGCAGGGCCGCGCCCTCATCGGCGATCCCCGCAACGACGTCCACTTCGTCGTCAGCCAGCTCCACCTGGCCTTCATCCGTTTCCACAACGCCTGTGTCGACCACCTCCGCAACCAGTTCTTTCCCGTCGACGAGCTCTACGAGGAGGCCCGGCGCCTCACCCGCTGGCACTACCAGTGGGTGGTCGTGCAAGACTTCGTGCGCCGGCTGGTGGGCGACGAGGTGCTCGCCGAGGTTCTCGTGCCCGACCCGGCCACCGGCGGGTTCCGGGCCGCGCTGCGGTTCTACCGCTGGAAGACCGAGCCGTTCATGCCCGTGGAGTTCAGCGCCGCGGCCTACCGCTTCGGGCACTCCCTGGTGCGCTCGGCCTACACGTTCAACGCCACGCTCGACCCGTTGCCCATCCTCAGCCCCAATCGTGACCCCCATCCTCTCCAGCACCTCGGCGGCTTCCGCCCCCTACCGGCCACGTGGACGATCGAGTGGCCGAGGTTCTTCGTGGTCGACGGTTCCACCCCCCAGCCGGCACGGCGCATCGACACCCGCCTGACCGCGCCGCTCCGGCGCCTGCCCGAGGACGTCGACGAGGACCGCCGGTCGCTCGGGATGCTCAACATGATGCGGGGGCGGTCGCTCGGCCTGCCCTCGGGCCAGGCCGTGGCCGCGGCCATGGGCACCACCCGGCCCGCCGACGAGCTGGGCCTCGACGGCGAGACGCCGCTGTGGTTCTACCTGCTGCGCGAGTCGGAGGTGGTCGCCGACGGTCTCCGGCTGGGTCCCACCGCCGCTCGCATCGTCGCCGAGGTCGTCGTCGGCCTGCTGGCCGGCGACCCCTCGTCGTTCCTGCGCGTGGCCCCGGCGTGGACGCCAGAGCTGCCGTCGGAGCACCCCGGCCACTTCACCATGGTCGACCTGCTGCGCTTCGCCGGGGTGACCTGAGGGCTCAGCTGGGCAGGCCGGGGAGGCCCCCTGAGCGGGGGACGAGGCCGGGGAGGCCGTCGAGGCTGGTGGCGTTCTTTTCCGACCGGTACTCCTCGAGGCCTTCGGGGCCACGGCGCTGGGCCCACTCGTCGAGGCGGCTGCGCTCCGCCGTGAACTCCATGAGGGGCACGGCGTACCCGCACGAGTCGGCGATGCGGGTGACGTCGACGTCGATCACCGAGCGGATGCCCGGCCGGGCCGGGAACCGGCCGGCCAGGTCGTCGAAGGTCGGGTTGCCGGGCACGACCACCGAGCCGCGGCCGTGCAGGCGCACGATCCGGGGTGGCCCGTCGAAGGCGCAGAACATGACGACGATGCGCCCGTTCTCGCGCAGGTGGGCGATGGTCTCCACACCGCTGCCGGTGAGGTCGAGGTACACCACCCGGTGGGGCCCGACCACGGCGAAGGTGTCCAGGCCCTTGGGCGAGAGGTTGACGAGCCCGTCGGCGTCGAGCGGGGCGGTCGACACGAAGAACACGTGCTGGCGACCGAGGAAGGCCTCGAGGCGTTCGTCGATGCTCTCGTAGACGCGGCCCAACCCGTCGTCCCCTATCGGCGCCGGAGGCGCCGGAGGAGCCTCGACGTCCGGAGGCCGCGGGCCGTCAGGCCCCGCTCGCTCGACAGCACCTCGATCTCGGCTTCCACCGCCTGGCGCTCGGACTCGGAAAGGTCCGTGGTGAGGCGCTCCCGCAGGAATCGCAGTCGCTCGCCGATCCACTGGTCGCCGTCGGTGATGCCCCCTCCCACGACACGAGCCTACCGGTGGTCGCGCCGGGCCGGCCGACACCCGCGGGCGCTGACAGAATGCCGTCGATGGAACAGCGGCTGTCGTTGATCACCCTCGGGGTGCGAGACCTGCAGCGGGCGCGCCGGTTCTACGAGGCGATGGGTTGGCGCACCGGCGCCGCTCCCGACGACGACGTGGTGTTCTTCCAGGCGGGCTGTCTGATCGTGGCCCTGTGGGACCGGGCCCGGCTGGCGCAGGACTCGGCGGTCGACGACGGCGGGGGATGGGGCGGGATGACGCTCGCCTACAACACCCGGTCGGACCAGGAGGTCGACGCCGTGGTCGCCGAGGCCCGAGTGGCCGGCGCCACCATCGGGAGGGAACCGGGGCCGACCTTCTGGGGCGGGTACTCGGGCATCTTCATCGACCCCGACGGCCATCCGTGGGAGGTGGCGCACAACCCCGGCTGGACCCTGGACGACGAGGGTGTGGTGCACCTGGAGTAGGCGGCTGACCCTCAGGACGGCGGCGTGAACCGGTTGAACGTGTTGAGCACGGCGACGCCCTCGCGCCCGCTCTGGGTCACCAGGTTGTACGACAGGGTGGTGAAGCTGGCGCCCGGGCCCTCGATGGGCTGTCGGCCCTGAGCGTGGTGTTCCGGGTGATCTTCGTCCCGCACGCCGGATCCCCGGCGCCGGCGAAGGCGCCGTGGAGCGGAGGCAGGCCGACCAGCGCGAGCATCACCACTGCCGAGAACCCGATCGTGCGTCGAACTCGTGCCATGCCTCCGACCTCGGCTCAGCCGTCCCGCAGGCGCCGACACCACCGGGGTCACCGAGGTCCTGCCGGAACCGTGATGGGTAACCTGCGTCCACTGGCGGGTCGGGCGGGTCGGCCGACTCGAGACCAGCACGGTCCATCGGCAACGGAGGTCGGGTCATGGACCCCCACCTACGGCGTCGACGGCTCGTTCACGGCGGTCGACCTGCTCCGGGCCGCCGACGTGGTGGCCACCCTTGCCTGAGCCCCGACCCGGTCAGCCGGTGAGCCGGTAGACCCGCCAGAAGTCGTTCTCGATCGGGAGCACCTCGAGGTCGGCAAACCCTGCGGCCACGGCGTACTCGCGCAGCATCGGCGCCCGCATGATGGTTCCCGTCCCGGCTGCGGGCTCGGTGGTCAGGGCGCAGGGGAGGCAGTGCAGCGCGCTCCAGCCCCATTGGAACCGCTCGCCGTCCTCGACCTCGGTGGTGAAGTCGTCGGCCACACGCTCGTCGACGACGAGCACGGTCCCGCCCTCGGCCCGAAGGGCTCGCATGGCCCGCAGCGCCCCGATGGGATCACACATGTCGTGGATGGTCTCGAAGGCGCACACCAGGTCGAAGGCGCCGGCCAGGCCGGGGTCGGCGGCATCGCGGACCTCGAAGCTCACTCGGTCACCCACGTCGGCCACGGCCGCGTTGTTCCTTGCCTCGAGCACCGAGCGCTCGTCGAGGTCGACGCCCAGCACCGTCACCTGCGGAAAGCCGCGGGCGATGGCGATGCTCGACCAGCCCGTACCGCATCCCACGTCGGCGACGCGTGCCGGTGGGTCGGCCTCGAGGCGCTCCACCAGCCCGGGCACGCCGGGGAACCACTTCTGGGCCAGGAGGTTCACGAACATGGGGCGGTTGAGGCGGGAGATGCACTCCCGCACGTCGGTGCCGTATGCCTCGTAGGGGACGCCCCCGCCGGTGCGGAAGGCATCGAGCACCTGCGGTAGCGCCTGGGCCAGGCTGACCACGCCCAGCGCGAGCGGCGACAGCAGGGTCGGGCTGTCGGCCTCGATCAGCACCTCGGCGTGGCCGGGCGGCAGCGTGAAGCGGCGGGTGCCGGACCCGTCGTCGGCGGCCTCGAGGATGCCAGCGACAGCCTGGTGCTCCAGCCACTCCCGGGCGTAGCGCCCGGCGATGCCGACCCGTTCTGCCAGGTCGTCGGC
>JBPCJV010000081.1:0-9094 GCA_051004925.1 Acidimicrobiales bacterium
TGGTGCTGGGCGACCTCGACCGCACCGCCCTGCCCATGGCCGGCCTGTCCCCCGACGGCCGCTGGATGGTGCTCCACGTGCACCTGATGCCCACGCGCACCGACGTGATCCTGGTGGACCGCGACACCGGCCAGCGCACGGTGGTGGTCGAGGGCCAGGAGGCGTCGACGTGGTGCCAGGTCGTCGAAGACCGCCTCTTCGCCGTCACCAACCTCGGTGCGCGGCGCGGGAAGGTGGTGGGCGCGTCGGTCCACGATCCCGCCGCCGAGGCGTGGGAGACGCTAGTGCCCGAGACGGGTGCGGTGATCGAAGGGGCGGTGGTGGCGGGCGAATGGCTCCTCGTGGCCTCCACCGAGCACGCCGTGTCGCGGCTGCGCCGGTACCGCCTGGACGGTTCCGGAGGCGTCGACGTGGTCCTGCCCGAGACCGGGTCCATCGGAGCCCTCGACGCCGACCCCGCGTCGGAGCGGGCGTTCCTCACGTTCACCTCCTTCACCCGCCCCTCGAGCCTGTTGCGCTGGACACCCGGCCGCGGCGTCGAGGCCTGGAGCCGCTACGCGGTCCCGATCGATCCCCGTGACTTCGTCACCGAGTCGCTCTTCTACCCGTCGACCGACGGCGTCCGGATCCCCATGTTCGTCGTGCGGGCGGCCACGACCACACCGGGCCCGGATACGCCCACCGTGCTGACCGCGTACGGCGGCTTCGCCATCACCTCGAGCCCCGGGTTCAGTCCCGGTCTGGTGGCGTTTTGCCAGGCCGGTGGCGCCTACGCGGTCGCGGGCATCCGCGGCGGCGGCGAGTACGGCGAGGACTGGCACCGGGCGGGAATGCTCCACAACAAGCAGCAGGTGTTCGACGACTTCGCGGCGGCCGCCGATTGGCTGGTGGCCGAGGGCCGCACCAGCCGTGAGCGCCTGGCCATCCGCGGCGGGTCGAACGGCGGCCTCCTGGTCGGCGCCGCCGTCACCCAGCGTCCCGACCTGTGCCGGGCCGCGGTGTGCGCCGTCCCCCTCCTCGACATGCTGCGCTACCAGCGGTTCCTCATCGGGGCCCTCTGGGTGCCCGAATACGGCGACCCCGACGACCCCGACGACTTCAGAACCCTGTTCGCTTATTCGCCCTACCACCACGTGGCGGACGGCACCGCCTATCCGGCCGTGCTCGTGATGACGGCCGATTCGGACTCACGCGTCGACCCCATGCACGCCCGCAATTTCGCCGCCCGCCTCCAGGCCGCGACGGCCAGTGGCGACGATCGCCCCGTACTCCTGCGCATCGAGACCCGGGCCGGCCACGGCCAGGGCAAGCCGGCCTCGAAACAGGCCGACGAGCTGGCCGACAGCTGGGCCTTCCTGGCCTGGCAGCTGGGTGTGCCCCTGCCCTGAGGCGCGGCGCTGATCTCGACCGGCGGCGCCGTCCAGGGGGGAGGACATGTTCAAGCCGCTCCCGCTGACGAACGGCCCTCAGGCCGCGGCTCGGGCCGTCACCGTGGACAAGGGCAGTTCGAACGTCCGTGCTATCCGGTGGGGAAGGTCCTGTCGCAGCCATCGGGACAAGCCCGGCGGCAGCGTGGAGAGGATGATCTCGTCGAACGGCGGGGCATGGAGCATGGCGTCGCGGATGGCATCCATGGGCCGCCCATCGCCCACCTCCCCTTCGACGTCGGCCCCGAGCCCACGGAAACGGTCGAGGCCGGCCTGCAGCCGTTCGACTGCGAAGGCCCGGTCGCGGCCCTCCGTCTGCAGGGAGTAAACGGCGACGAGCCCTTCATCTACGGCCAGCACGGCGATACCGGCGGGTGATTGACGCCGGCCACCCTGCGACGAAAGCTTAGAGTGACGACCTTCGGGTCAGCGAGCATCCCTCCCAAGCCGAGAGGAAGCGTTGGGAATCGTCACACCGCTGGGCGAGCACGAGCTGTTCCTGTTCCTGGTCCAGTTCGCCCTGCTCCTCGTCTTCGCCCGGGCCCTCGGGCTGGTGGCCGCCCGGTTCGGTCTGCCAACGGTCGTGGGCGAGCTGCTCGCCGGGTTCATCCTGGGCCCGAGCCTGTTCGGCAACGTCGCCCCGGGCCTGTTCGAATCCGTCTTCCCGCAGACGCCCGCCCAGGTCCATCTCCTCGAGATCATCTCCTGGCTGGGCGTGATCATGCTGCTGATCCTCACCGGCCTGGAGACCGACATCGGCCTCATCGCCCGCAAGGGCAAAGGGGCGGCGTTCATCTCCCTGGGCGGGATCGTCGTGCCCTTCGGCCTCGGGTTCCTGCTGGGCTACGTGCTGCCCTCGGACTTCGTGGCCGACCCGAACAAGCGCCTGGTGTTCGCCCTGTTCATCGGCACGGCGATGAGCATCTCCGCCATCCCCGTCATCGCCAAGGTGCTGATGGAGATGAACATCATTCGGCGCGACATCGGCCAGATCACCCTGGCCGCAGGCATGATCGACGACACCATCGGGTGGATCCTGCTGTCGGTCGTGGCCGGCCTGGCCAGCAGTGGCACGGTCAGCCCGTTCAGTGCCGGCAAGTCCGTGTTCTCGGTGCTGGCCGTGCTGCTCATCAGCTACACGCTCGGGCGCAAGCTGGTGAGCGCCCTCATCCGCACCCTCGACAACGCCGTCGGGGGGGAGATGATCAAGATCACCGCCCTCATGGCCCTGGCCCTGTCCTTCGGCGCGGTCACCCAGGTGCTGAAGCTCGAGGCCGTGCTCGGCGCCTTCATCGCCGGGATCCTGGTCGGCCAGGTGAAGCGCTTCGACGACCACACCCGCCACACCTTCGAGCAGGTCGCCCTGGGCGTCTTCGCCCCTGTCTTCTTCGCCGCATCGGGTCTCCGGGTCGACCTGGGACAGCTGGCCGAGCCCAAGGTCCTGGGCGTGGGCCTACTCGTGCTGGCCATCGCCATCATCGGCAAATTCGTGGGCGCCTACGTCGGCGCCCGGTTCAGCCGGCTCGGGCACTGGGAGGCCCTCTCCCTGGGCGCAGGCATGAACGCCCGCGGCGCCATGGAGATCATCGTGGCCACGGTGGGTCTGAGCCGGGGCATCCTCACCCCCGAGATGTACTCGATCATCCTCATGGTGGCCATCGTCACGTCGCTGATGGCCCCACCGATCCTGCGTTGGACGCTGGCCCACGTCGAGCCCAGCGAGGAGGAGAAGCAGCGCCTGGAGTCCGAGGACCGTCGCCGCGACAGCTTCGTGGCCAACCTCAAGCGCGTCCTCCTGCCCGCGCGCAACCAGGGCGAGGCCGATGTCGCGGCCAAGGTCGTGAACCTGCTCGTCGCCGACGAGGACGTCGAGGTGACCACCCTGTACCTCGAACAGGAGGGCGAGAAGGAGAAGGTGGCGCAAACCAAGGAGGCGGTGGAGGCCCAGCTGGAGGAGAAGGGCCGCACCGTGGTTCGCGAGGAGAAAACCAATCCGTCGGAGGTCATCCTCGCCGAGGCCAACAAGGGGTACGACCTCCTTGTGCTGGCCGCAACCGAGCACCGGACGCGCGGTGAGAGCTCGCTGTTCGACCGCTTCGTCGACGACGTCATCCAGGAGTCGCCGTGCTCGCTGCTCGTGGTGAGCCTGCCGCCCGACGACGACCGGGCCGCCCGCCTCGAGACGCTGCCCGGCGGCCACATCCTCGTCCCCACCTCGGGTGCCGACGCCGACAAGTACGCGGCCGAGGTGGCCTTCGCCATCGCCGCCGGCCACGACACCGTGGTCGACATCGTCAACGTGGTCAGCGGGCCACAGCACACGGCCCGGATGGGCGGGGACGATGCCATCATGCACGCCGTGGAGATCGGTGAGGAGGTGGTGGAACGGATGGCCGAGCTGGGTCGCTCCATGGGGGCCAACGTGGAGACCGACGTGCTGGTCGCCGATCATCCCGAGAACGCAATCGTCGAGCGGGCCGGTCGCCGGGCCGACCTCATCGTGATGGCCAGTAGCCGCAAGCCCGTCACCCAGCGGGCCTTCTTCGGCCACCGCATCGACTATGTCGTCGGCCACGCACCCTGCCCGGTCATCGTGGTCAGCGCCCGCTGAGGGTCAGGAACGAGGAGGGAGATGACCGACGAGATGAACGACAAGAACGAGAAGGACCAGAAGGACGCGGAGGCTGAACGGGCCGAGAACGAAAGGACCCGGCCGTCGAGAGAGGAACGGGCCGCCGATCGCCAGAACGTCATCGCCGCCTTGACGACCCGTGGCCTGCACATCGCCGAGGATGCCATCTACGCGGTCACCGCCTGCCTGCTCGTCACCGGAGCGGTGGTCGTGCTCGTGCAGGCGATCTACCGGTTCTCCACCGAGGTATCCGATGGCGTGATCCCGGCTGTCGAGGGCACCCTCAACTCGCTGCTCATCGTGTTCATCCTCGTCGAGCTCCTGAGCGCGGTGCGCTCGGCCATCGCCCAGCACGAACTGGTCGCCGAGCCCTTCCTGCTCGTCGGCATGCTGGCGGTCATCAAGGAGGTGGTGGTCGAGGCGACGTTCAGCCTGAAGGAGCAGGAGGCGACCGACATCGCCCTGAAGCTCGGTGTGCTCGGCGGCGTGGTGCTCGCCTTCGCCGTCGCCACCCTGTTGATGCGCCGCCGCGAGCGCGAGCCCGAAGAGGACTAACCGGAGATGACCGCCCGTCTCACGGCCCGGACCAGGGTGCGGTCGTCGAGGCGTCGCACCGTCACCTGGTCGCTGAGCGCCTCGACCACGTACAGGCCCCTCCCCTGCTCGGCATTGGAATCGGGCACCTCGTCGTCGTAGCGGCTTTCCAGCTCGAAGCCGGTGCCGTCGTCCTCCACCTCCACGGCGACATCGTCGCCCTCGGCCCACGCCCGCAGGGCAACGGCGCGAGGGGCGCCACTGGCGTGACGGACGGCGTTGGAGCACAGCTCCGACACGACGAGGAGGAGGTCGGCCCTCTCGGCGTCGTCGACCCGGAGGTGCTCGAGCCAGTCGGAAAACAGGTGACGGCACAGGGGGATGGTCGCCGCGCTGGGCGAGAACCTGTACTCGAAGGGCGCCGGTTGGCGGTTGCCCACCGACGCAGGCGGCGTACGCCGGCGCAGCACCAGGGCCAGCGAGTCGTCACGCCGCTGGGCCCCTTCGAGGGCCCGCTGCACGAGGGCCCGGGCGAGGTGGGTGGCCGGGTACTGGGCGGTCTGCGCCGCGGCCGCAGTGAGGGCCTCGAGGCCGGCGACGATGTCCTTGGTGGCCTCGATGAGACCGTCGGTGTAAAGCACCATCGTGTCGCGGCGGTCGAGAACGAAGCTCACCACCTCTGCCGAGCCCGCCCCCTGCCATCCGATGGCCACGCCGGGTGCGGCGACCAAGCGGACGGCGCGCGAGGCGGACACGACCAGGGCGGGGGGATGGCCGCCGCCGGCCAGGAGCACCGTGCCGTCGGTGGGCCGGTAGCGCACCACGAGCACCGTGGCCACCAGCTCGGGGCTCTGGGCCGCGGCCAGTGTTCCGGCGCGCGCCACGAGGTGGTCCATGGTGCACCCGTCTACCGCCAGCATGCGCAGGGCGTGGATCACCCCGACGGCGTCCTTGGTGGCGGCCACGCCCTTGCCCATGACGTCGACCACGGCCACGTGGAGGTCGCCGTCGGGCAGGATCAGCCAGTCGTAGAGGTCGCCACCCGTGGGCGTCCCTGGGTCGGCCGGCAGGTAGTGGACCCCGAGCTCGACGCCGTCGACCAGGGGCATCGGCGGCCGCACCGCCTCCTGGAGCTGGTGGACGACCTGGCGCTGCGCCGCCTCCAGCTCGGTGAGGCGGGTGAAGGCCTCCAGGTTGTCGAGGGCCACGGCGAGGTGGGATGCCAGGGCGACGACCGCGGCCTCGTGGGCCTGGTCGAAGCCCACCGGCCGGCCGGCGCGGTGAAGGGGGTCGGTAGCTCGGCCCGTGCCGCCAGCGAGGAGAAGCGCTCCGTGCGGGAGGCCGTCGGCGGCGAGCACGGGCACGAACAGGCTGGGGGCGTCGTCGGCCAGGCCCGCCGTCTGGAGAAAGCTCACGTAGCGCGGATCGGCCAGCAGGTCATCGCCCCGCCGCACGCCGGGCGTGGCCGGGCCGGAGTCGAGGAGCGAGCGAATGGCGGGGCGGGCGAAGCGGTCGACATCCGCCGTCGACACGCCTGACGACGTCACCGCCGGGCCCGTCCCCCGACGCAGGTCGAGGTACACCACCACCGAGGCGCCGGTCATCGAACGGGCCGAGTCGACGATCCACGTGAGCTTCTCCTCGACGCCGGACGAACCGTGCACGGCAGGAGCGGCCTGGGCGAGGCAGTCGACGGCAGTGAGCCCGAGGGAAGTGCCGGGGGCAGCCGTTTCGATCATCTGCACCCCGAGGGTAGTTGTCCGGCGCCCGGTACGATCAGGCCAACGTGACCGGACAGGCCCTTCATTGGGTGGGCGAGCCCCTCGTTGCCGATGGCGTGCGCGAACGTCGGTTCGATGTCGACGTGGACGACCGGGTCGTGCCCGGCATCCTCTGGGTCCCCGACGGGGCGGCCGGCTCCCGGCCGTTGGTGCTTCTGGGCCACGGGGCCACCCGCCACAAGCGGGTCGACCACATCGTGGCCCTCGCCGGCCAGCTCGTTCGGAGCTACGGGTTCGCGGCCATGGCCATCGACGCCCCCGTGCACGGCGACCGGCGTCCCGACCCCCAGGCCGACGACTACACCGTGTTCAGCCAGTTCCTGACCGAGTGGTCGAGGGAGGGAACGGTCGAGGACATGCTGGCCGACTGGCAGGCCACGCTCGGGGCCGTCCGCGACCTCGACGAGGTGGGCGACGGGGCGCTCGGCTACTGGGGACTGTCGATGGGCACGATCTACGGCGTCCCCCTCGTGGCCACGGAGCCGCGGGTGCAGGCGGCGGTGTTCGGGCTCATGGGACTGGTGGGGCCCACCACGGAACGCTTGGCCGACGACGCCCGGCAGGTCACCTGCCCGGTCGCCTTCATCCAGCAGTGGGACGACTCGTTGCTCCCCCGCCAGCCCGTGCTCGACCTGTTCGACGCCCTGGCGTCGGTCGACAAGCGCCTCCACGTGCACCCTGGTGAGCACGCCGCCGTGCCCGTCGAGGAGCTGGACTTCTCGCTCACCTTCCTGGCCCGCCACCTCGCCCCCCGTGCCGGCGAGTGAAAGGTGACCGGCGCTGGTTTCCTCCTCCCTACCGGTAGGTAGACTTCACTGGATGGACAGCAGCGCCCTCCTCAGTGAACTGCGCCCGACCTTCGACCAGCTTCTGAACCGCCACCTCGCCGCGTCGAAGGAGTGGTTCCCCCACGAAATGGTCCCTTGGTCGCGCGGGCGCGACTACGTGCCCGGCGACCCGTGGGACCCCGACGAGTTCCCGCTGCCCGACCCCGTGCGCCGGGCCCTGCTGCTCAACCTCCTCACCGAGGACAACCTGCCGTACTACTTCTCCACCATCCACGGCATCTTCACCTCCGAGGCCTTCGACGTGTGGACCCGGCGGTGGACGGCCGAGGAGATGCGCCACGCCACGGTGATCCGCGACTGGCTGATGATCACCAGGGCCATCGACGCGGTGGAGCTGGAGCGGGGCCGCATGGCCCAGGTGTCCACCGGCCAGACCCCGCAGCCGGAGTCGGTCGCCGATGCCGTGGTCTACCTGTGCCTCCAGGAGCTGGCCACCCGCATCGCCCACCGCAACACCGGCAAGCTCCTCGACGACCCGATCGGCTACGACGTCATGGCGCGCGTCGCCGCCGACGAGAACCTCCACTACCTGTTCTACCGCGACCTCGGCACCGCCACGCTCGCCGTCGACCCCTCGGCCATGGTCCTGGCCATCGAACGCCAGGTGCGCGACTTCGAGATGCCCGGCACCGGCATCCCCGGCTTCTCCAAGCACGCGGCGGTGATCGCCAAGGCCGGAATCTACGACCTGGGCCTGCATCACGACCAGATCCTCGTGCCCGTGATCCTGCGGCACTGGAAGCTGACCGACATCGAAGGCCTGACGCCCGAGGCCGAAGAGGCACGCGAGCGCCTGGTGTCGTACATCGACCGGATGGGCTCGATCGCCCGCCGCCTGGCCGCCAAGCGGGCACGCGAGCAGGCCGAGGCCGTAGCCGAGCGGCCGCCGGCGATGTCCTCCCCGGCCTAGAGGAACCGCCTCAGGGGCTGACGGTCTCGAGGCCCTCCGGATACTCCCCGGTCGCCGCCTTCCAGGCACCGGCCGCGCCGCGCTGGGAGACCATGCGGGTCACGGCCATGGCCACACCCGACGCCACCGCCCACGCCAGGGCCTCCGACCATCGGGTGCCCGGAGAGGCGGGATTCGTGGGCGGGTCACCGCCGCGGGTCCGCCGCCAGCCGAGCTGGAGCAGCCGGCGAGTCGCCGCTCCGGCCGCGATACCGCTCATTCCGCCGACCGCCTTCCACATCAGTCTCTTGTTCACGTCACTTGTCTGCCCCGAATGTCGCCCCGGCGAACCTTTCGGCTACGCGGCCAGCTCCACGCCGAAGCCGTTGGCGGCCAGCTTGATGAGGACCTGGCCCGGCACCCGGAGATCGGCGACGCGGACGCGCGACAGGTCCTCGAGCTCGCGCCGGCGGGCGGCCAGGGCATCGGGGCCCTGGCGGCGGGCGGCGGACATGAGCACGGCGTTGCGCCACACCTTGGCGCGCGCCTCCTTGAGGAAGCGCTTGGTCCCGGCCTGGTTGAACGGGGTCAACAGGCGGTCGAGCCAGGTGCGGTCACCGGGCTGCTCGATCTTGGCCAGCTCCTTGTCCTCGGCGTCGACACGCGACAGGAGGATGTCGTCGATGTGGGCGTGGTCGCGGGCCCGCCGGGCGACCAGGTCGGGGTCGTCGAACTCGTCGTCGGTGATGGCTACCAGCAACGACTGCGGCAGGTCGTAGTTCAGGTGGGCGTTCATGCCGAGCAGCACGTGGCGCAGCGGCGGGAGCCGTTCGGCCTTGCCGGCCTCGAAGGACACGGCCCACGGCCCCGGTGCCGTCCCCTCGGTGTTCCACTGCTCCAACGCGTCGAGATACAGGTTGGCGAAGCCGACGTCCCACCGCTCGACCCACTCGCCGTCGTCGAAACCACCGGCGCGCATCTCG
>JBPCJV010000082.1:0-11489 GCA_051004925.1 Acidimicrobiales bacterium
GCACCTCGGCGGCCCTCAGGGTCTCCACCGGGTCGGGCAGCAGGTACCGGGGGTCGGGTGTGACCTCGAGCTTGATCCACGTGGGCAGGCCCGCGGCCCGGGCCAGCCGGGCCAGGCGCACGGCTTCTTCGGCGTCGTCGGCGCCGCTGGTGTTGGTGAGCAGCAACGGGCCCGGTTCGCTGATCGCGTCGAGGATGTCGTCGTCGGCGGTGGGGTCGACGCGGCGGAGGGCGACAGTGACCATCTCGGTACCGGACGCCTCGATGGCGGCACGCAGCGAGGCGTTGGACGGGAACTTGCCCGTTCCGAGGAACAGCCGTGACCCGAAGGCGCGACCGGCTATCACCAAGGGGTCCTGCGTCGGAGGTTCAGCCATCAACGCTCCCTTCGCCCGCATTGTCGGGCCGGTCGATCAAGGGTCGCGGACCCGTGTCCGCCTCTCAGCCCGGCACCCGAGCTCCCCTGCGTCGACCCCCACGATAGCGGAGCCCTACCGTGGGGCCGTGCGCTACTGGACGCCAGAAGAAGCCCGGGCCTACCTGCCCCGCTTGCGGGAGCTGGTCGAGCGGATCCACCACGCCGCCCAGGTCCGCGCCGGCACCGGCGGTTCCACCAACGGCGACGTTCCCCCCCTGGCCGACGCCGGGGAGGCCTACGACGAGCTCAATTCCGGCGATATCATCCTCCGCGATCCCTCCACGGGACTGATCGACTTCCACGCCCGGGGCGCCGACGGTGTCGTCTACTACCTGTGCTGGCGCATGGGTGAGGACGACCTGGCCTGGTGGCACCTCCCCGCGGAGGGCTTCCCAGGCCGCAAGCCCCTCCCCCGCGTCGAACCGCCGGCCCCGTGAGCACGCGCAAGCTGATCATCGTGGCCATGCTGACGGGCCTGGCCATCCTGGTGGCCTTCGCCGTGCAGTTCACCATGGTCACCCGTTAGGAAGCGCCCTGGGGATCGGTACGCTGGCCCCGACCCACAGGAGGTGGTCCCCTCGGCTCAGCACTTCGACCTGGTTGTGATCGGCGGTGGCCCCGGTGGCTACGGCACGGCCCTCTACGGTGCCGCGGCCGGACTCTCGGTGGCCGTCGTGGAACGCGACAAGGTGGGCGGCACGTGCCTGCACCGGGGGTGCATCCCGGCCAAGCAGTTCCTGGAGACGGCCACGGTGTTCCGGACGGTGGCGTCGGCCCGTGAGTTCGGCGTGCAGGCCGACGCCCCCACCCTCGACTTCGCCACTTCCCAGGGCCGCAAGCAGAAGGTGGTCGACCAGCTCTGGAAGGGCCTCCAGGGGCTGATGAAGAGCCGCAAGATCACCACGTTCGCCGGTACGGGCACCCTCGAGCCGGGGCGCAAGGTCACCGTCGACGACGGCACCGAGCTAGAGGCCGACCACGTGGTGCTGGCCAGTGGTTCGGCGCCCCGCACCCTGCCCGGCTTCGACATCGACGGGCGCCTGGTGTGCTCGTCCGACGAGCTGCTCGACCTTGAGCGCCTGCCCGAGAGCGCTGTGGTGGTCGGAGGCGGGGCCATCGGCTGCGAGTTCGCCTCCATGATGAGCGACCTCGGCACACGGGTCACGCTGCTCGAGGCGCTGCCCCGACTCCTCCCCGGCTGCGACATCGACGTGGTCAAGGTCGTGCAGCGGTCGTTCGAGAAGCGCGGCATCGACGTGCGCACCGACGTGGCCGTGCACTCCCACACCCGCGACGGCGAGCGCACCACCGTGTCGTTCGGCGACGGCGACTCGGTCACCGTCGACATGGTCGTGATGTCGGTGGGCCGCCGGCCACTGTCGGAGACCCTGGACATGGAGGGCAACGGAGTCGAGGTCGACGAGCGGGGCTTCGTGGTTGTCGACGAGCACATGCGCACCGGCGAGGCCGGCGTCTACGCCCTGGGTGACCTGGTGAACACCCCCCAGCTGGCCCACGTCGGGTTCGCCGAGGGCATCGTGGCCGTCAAGGACATGCTCGGCGAGCAGCCCCTGCCGGTCGACTACCAGAAGGTGCCCTGGTGCATCTACTGCTTCCCCGAGGTGGCCTTCGCCGGGCTCTCCGAACAGGCCGCACGCGACGCCGGCCTCGAGGTGGCCGTGTCCAAGCACCGCTACTCGGGCAACAGCCGGGCCCTCATCGTGGGCGAGTCCGACGGGTTGGTGAAGGTGATCGCCGAGCGCCAGCCCGACGGCACCGCGGGCCGGCTCCTCGGCGTGCACATGGTGGGCCCCACCGTCACCGAGCAGCTGGCCGAAGGCTGGCTGGCGGTCAACTGGGAAGCCACGCCCGACGAGATCTCCCAGTACGTCCACCCCCACCCGACCCTGTCGGAGACGTTCGGGGAAACCGTCATGTCGCTCACCGGAAGGGGACTGCACGGCTGATGGCCGACATCACCATGCCGCAACTCGGCGAGACCGTCGTCGAGGGCACCATCATCAAGTGGTTCAAGAAGGTCGGCGATTCCGTCGCCCGTGACGAGACCCTCTTCGAGGTCTCCACCGACAAGGTCGACTCCGAGGTGCCGTCCGTGGCCGAGGGGTACCTGGCGGAGATCCTCGTGCCCGAGGGCGAGACCGTCGACGTGGGCACCCG
Source organism: Acidimicrobiales bacterium (assembly GCA_051004925.1). Taxonomy (GTDB): domain Bacteria; phylum Actinomycetota; class Acidimicrobiia; order Acidimicrobiales; family AC-14; genus DATAQC01. The sequence goes on from JBPCJV010000082.1 coordinate 2,596, forward strand.
CCTGGCCGTCGTCACCGAGTCCGAGCCGGCGGCCGCCGATGGCGCCGCCCGCGACGCCTCGACGTCCGAACCCGCCGCCGAGGCGGCACCCGACCCCCCCGATTCCGCCCCGAAGGCCGAGGCACCACCGAACGCCGAGGCACCACCGAACGCCGAGGCACCAGCGCAGGACGAGGCGCCCGCCTCACCGCCGCCCCCGTCGGAGGGCCGCTCGGGGTCAGCCCCTCCACGCCAGGGAGGGGCCGCCCTGCTGTCGCCCGTCGTGCGCAAGCTCATCGGCGAGCACGATCTCGACCCCGACCAGATCCCCGGCACGGGCCAGGGCGGACGGGTCACCCGAGCCGACGTGCTGTCGTTCATCGACAATGGCGGCGCCGGGCCCTCGAAGGCAACCGGCCGACCGGGGCCGTCGGGCCCGAGCCGCCCTGCGGCCACCGCCCCCGCCCCGACCGCGGCCGCCGGCGACGACGACGTGGTCGTGAAGTTCTCCAACATCCGGCGACGCACCGCCGAGCACATGATTCGCTCCCAAGCCACCTCGGCGCATGTCCTCACGGTCACCGAAGTCGACTTCGCCGCCGTCGACCGGGTGCGCCTCGCCCGGCGCGAGGCGTTCAAGGCCAAGGAGGGCTTCTCCCTCACCTACCTGCCGTTCGTGTCGCGCGCCGTGGTCGATGCCATCGCCGAGTTCCCCAACGTCAACGCCTCGGTGGGCGACGACACCCTGATCGTGCACCGCCGGGTGAACCTGGGCTTCGCCGTCGACCTCGACCACGAAGGGCTTATCGTGCCCGTCGTGCGCGACACCGACATCAAGCGCCTGACCGCCATCGCCCGCGGCCTGGCCGAGCTGGCCGCCCGGGCCCGCTCCCGCGAGCTCACCGCCGACGACATCTCCGGGGGCACGTTCACCATCACCAACCCGGGGCCGTTCGGCACCTTCCTCACCGCCCCCGTGATCAACCAGCCGCAGGTCGCCATCCTGTCGACCGACGGCGTGCGCAAACGTCCGGTCGCGGTGGAGCTTCCCGACGGCACCGACGCGGTGGCCATCCACCCCGTGGGCAATCTGGCGCTGTCGTTCGACCACCGGGCCTTCGACGGGGCCTACGCCTCGGCGTTCCTGGGGCGGTGCCGCCAGATCCTCGAGACCCGCGACTGGTCCCAGGAGCTCTGAGCGTGCACCCCGCCCCCGCGCACCAGATCGGGCAGAGGGCGCTGCGGGTCCGGTGGCTCGGACGCGTCCGCTTCCAGGACGCGCACGCCCTCCAGCAGGCGCTGTTCGAGCGGGCGGCCGACAACCACCTGCTCCTGCTGGAGCACCCGCACGTGTACACCCTCGGCCTGCGCGCCTCGCTCGCCCACGTCCTCGTCCCTCCGTCCTCGGTGGGCGCCGAGCTGGTCACCACCAACCGAGGGGGCGACGTCACCTACCACGGCCCCGGCCAGCTCGTGGGGTACCCCTTGCTGTCAATTCCCAACGGGCCCGGCGCCACGCCGGCCTACGTCCGTGCCGTCGAGCAACTGGTGATCGACGTGTGCACCGACGTGGGACTGGCCGGTACCGGACGACTCGAGGGCTACCCCGGCGTGTGGGTCGACCCCGACGGTTCCGACCCCCGCAAGGTGTGCGCCATCGGGGTGCGTCGCAGCCGGAGCCGCACCATGCACGGCTTCGCCCTCAACGTCGACCCCGAACTGTCGTACTTCGGCCACATCGTGCCGTGCGGCATCCCCGACAAGGCGACGACGTCGATGGCCGCCGAAGGCGTGGCCGTCGACATGGCCGAGGTGGTCGACGCCGTCGTGGCCCGCGCCGCCCAACGGTGGGGCGACGGCACCGTCGAACGCCAGGACGTGGCCGACGCGCCCCGCCGGCAGGACCTCGGGGCCTTCTCGGGGCGGCCCGCCGGCAGCGGAGAGGACAGGTTGGCCGGCAGCCGCCGGTCCGAGGGCAACGTCCGCCTCCTCGGCCGCCTGGCCCGGGCCGGCATCGACCCCCAGGGTGGCGTCGCCACCTCGCAGCCGAAACCCCCCTGGCTCCGGGCCAAGGCCGACCTCGGGCCGCAGTACCGCGAGGTGCGGCGCACCATGCGCGACCTCAACCTGCACACGGTCTGCGAGGAGGCCGGCTGCCCCAACATCTTCGAGTGCTGGGCCGCCGGCACCGCCACCTTCATGATCAACGGGGCCCGCTGCACCCGCTCCTGCGGGTTCTGCCTGGTGGACACCAGACATCCCGAGGAGCTCGACCCGGCCGAGCCCGACCAGGTGGCCGAGGCGGTGACCTCCATGGGCCTGGCCCACGCCGTGGTCACGGCCGTGGCCCGCGACGACCTCGACGACGGTGGCGCCGGCGCCTTCGCCGCCACCATCGCCGCCATCCGCAGGCGCTGCCCGGGAACCGCCATCGAGGTCCTGGTGCCCGATTTCGGCGGCGAGCCCGCCGATCTCGAGGTGGTGTTCGCGGCCCGCCCCGAGATTTTCAACCACAACCTGGAGACGGTGGCCCGTCTCCAGCGGGCGGTGCGCCCGCAGGCCTCCTACGCCCGCAGCCTGGCCGTCCTGGCCCGGGCCGGGGCCGCCGGCCTCCACACCAAGTCGGGCCTGATCGTGGGCATGGGCGAGGAGCCCCACGAGGTCCGGGGGGCCATGGCCGACCTGCGCGACGTCGGCGTGGAGATCCTCACCGTCGGCCAGTACCTGCGTCCCACCGCCGGGCACCTGCCCGTGGCCCGCTGGTGGCGACCCGAGGAGTTCGACGAGCTGTCGGCCTGGGGGCACGACCTCGGCTTCGCCCATGTGCAGGCGTCACCCCTCACCCGCTCCAGCTACCACGCCCGCGAGGCGGCCGAATCAGCCGCCGCCTCGTCACCGCACCGTCCGTAGTCGCGGATCGCAGTTCGCAGCCGTCGTAGGCGGGTCCGGCGGGACCGCACATGTATCCGCGTTCGACGCAGCTCGTTGCGGGAGGATGAAGGGGGCCGAGATCATTGGCGAACGTCCGGCGATGGCCCGAGTCTGGAGGCAAGATGCAGCCTGCATCCGCAGCGGAAGCCAAGGGCTTGTTCAAGTCGCTCTACGACTTCAATTTCAGCAGCCTGATCACCACGAAAGTGATCCGGTTCGTCTACGCGCTCGTCGTCGTCGTCTACTCCCTTGTGGCCATCGGCCTATTCATCCTCGGCCTGGCCAGCGGTGAGGCCAGCGGTGTCTTCGGTTCGCTGATCGTCGTTCCCATCGCCTATCTGCTGTATCTGGTCTTCACTCGGATCTGGATGGAGTTCCTGATCGTGGTGTTCAGGATCGGTGAGGACATCCGTGCCATTCGCGTCGGTGGCATCGGCGGAGCTCCTCCCCCTCCGCCTCCCCCGCCCGCGCCGTTCGCCTGACGTCGTCCCGGCTCTGCGTCGCCGGATGAGAGTGGCGCCACCACCGCCGCCGGCCGCCGGCGGTGCCGCACCGCTCCCGCAGTACCCGGCGGCTACATCCCACCTTCGAGGGAGCGGAGCAACACCTGGTCGACGATGTTCTCGTTGGTCTCGTTCATCGTGAGCACACCCAGGGCCAGCTCCTCGCCGGCACCGCCCCACACCACGTAGAGGTGACCGGCGGCGCCTTCGGACCTCTGGAGCGTCCAACCGTCGGCGGCCCGCCACGGCCTCGCGAACAGGGTCATGACCGCGTCCTCGGTGGCCACCTGTCGGGCCGAGCCCGGGTCGGCCTGCGTCCAGGCCTGGAAGAGGTGGACCGCCGTCTCCTCGGGTTCGAGCGACAGCCGGCCGCCGCCGACCAGGGTCTCCCAGGTCATGGGCCCCACGATGCCGTCGCTCACCAGGCCGTTCTTGGTCTGGAACCGGCGGACGGCGTCGTCGGTCTGGGGCCCGAAACTGCCGTCGACGGTGAGGAACCCGGGGCGGTAATGGTTGAGCTGGCTCTGCACGGCCCGCACCGCGTCGCCGGTGCTGCCCTGGGCGACCTGCATGATGAGCGCCGGCCACGTCTGCGAACCCACGACCCCGTCGGCGCCCAAACCCTTCGAGGTCTGGAACACCCTCACCCGGTCCTCGGTGCCGGCGCCGAAGACCCCGTCGGCGTCACCCGGCTGGCCTTGGGCGGCCAGGAGGTACTGCGCACTGCGCACGTCCTCGCCCTTGCTTGCCTTCCTGACGGTCGGCCACATCGTGTGGGCCTCCTCCTGTGTCGAATTCGTCGCTCGTGCCGGCCGGCCCGAACGGACCCCGGTGCGGGGACTCACCGTCGCCGGATGAGGGTCAAACCATCGCGGATCGTGAGCATCACCGCCAGCACCCGGGGATCGGCGGCCACGTGGTCGTTGAAGGCGACGATGGCGCGGGTGTCGTCGCTCTCGTCGGTGGGGTCGAGGACCCGCCCGCTCCACAGGACGTTGTCGACGGCGATGACCCCCCGGTCGGCCAGCAGGGGCAGGGCCGCCTCGTAGTAGTCGCGGTACCTTCCCTTGTCGGCGTCGATGAAGACGAGGTCGAAAGGCCCCTCCAGGGTGGCGAGGGTGTCGAGGGCCGGGCCCATGCGGATGTCGATGCGGTCGGCCCAGGGGCTGGCCTCGATGTGCCGGCGGGCGACGGCCTCGGCGGCGGGGTCGATGTCACAGGTGACCAGGCGGCCGTCCGGCGGCAGGGCGGCGGCCATGGACAGGGCCGAGTACCCGGTGAACATGCCGATCTCCAGCACCCGCCGGGCCCCCGCGAGGTGCACGAGCGTCTGCAGGAAATGCCCCTCGAGGGGGCCCACCATCATCTGCGGGTTGTCGACCGACTGCCGGGTCTCGGCCGCCAGGACGGCGAGCGCCTCGGGCTCGGAGGTGGTGTGCTCGGTTGCGTACCGCTCGATGTCGGGGTCGACGACGGGGATCATCCCCCGGTCGTAACCCCGCTCAGAGGGCCACTCGGGCCTGGCGCCCCGTTGGTCACCGTCCGTCGTCGCGGGGCTGGGCACGGCTCACGCCGGCGCCCTCGGGTTCGCACAGGCAGCAGTCGGTGGGCAGCTGGCAACCGTCGCACGCCACGCGGCCCGCCTCCCAATGGACACCCCGGGAACACATCCCACAGACCGCTCCGGCCAGAATGTCAACGGCCATCGTGACCTCCTTCCTCGCAGCCCTCCTATGTTACGGCGCCGCCGGGTGACTGGGCGATCGCATGGGTAGGGGCTGGGCGACCCGAGGCGGAGAGACCAGGGAGCGTGAGCTGAGCACCGACCGATTCGACCACGACGTGATCGTCGTCGGCGGTGGGCCCGCGGGCCTGGCCGCGGCGACCTGGCTGTCGCGCTACCGGCGGAGTGTCCTCGTGCTCGACGGCGGGCCCCCCCGGAGCGGGTCGACCGACTTCACCCACGGCTACCTCGGCAGCGACCCCATCTCGCCCTCCGAGCTGCTCGACCGGGCCAGGGCCGAGCTGGCCGCCTACGCCACCGCCTCCCGGCGGCAGACCCGGGCGACCACAGCCTGGGCCGAAGGAGCGGGGCGCTTCACGGTGGCCACCGACGACGGCGCCGACGTCCGGGCCCGGCGCCTGGTGCTGGCCACGGGCGTAGTCGACGAGCGACCGCCCGTGGCCGGCATCGAGGAGCACTACGGCGCCAGTGCGTTCCACTGCCCGAGCTGCGACGGCTACGAGGCGCGTGACCGCCGGGTGGTGGTGCTGGGATGGGGAGCCCAGGTGGCCGGCATGGCCCTGGAGCTCCTCGACTGGGCCAGGGAGGTGACGATCGTCACCGCCGGGAACCACTTCGAGGGCGACGAGCGCCACCGCGAGGCGCTGCACCGCCACGGGGTGGCCCTCGTGGATGCGGAGGCTTCGGAGCTCGTCGGCCCCCGCCACGGCCTCGAGTGCGTGCGCCTCCGCGACGGGCGCGCCCTGCCCTGCGACCTCTTGTTCTTCTCCTTCGCCCACTACCCCCAGACCGACCTGGCCCGCCAGCTCGGCTGCGAGACCACCGGCGAGGGGTGCCTGCGCGTCGACGACGAGGGGCGCACCTCGGTCGACGGGGTGTACGGCGCCGGCGACGTCACCCCCGGGATCCAGCTCGTGCAGGTGGCGGCGGCCAAGGGGACCCTGGCGGGGGTGACCTGCGCCCAGTCGCTCGCCGGCGAACCTCGGGCCACCAGCGCCCCGGCCCCCGGCCCCGACGCCGAGGCCGAGCTCTCCTAGGGTTGGGCCGGATGGCCGCGCCTCCACCCCGCTCAGAGGGCCGCTCGGGCCCAGGCACCCCGACGAGCGTCAACACCGAGGCCGACGCCGCCGCTGCCCGTCGAGCCCGCTGGGACCGGGTGCGCGGCCGCATGGGCGACCTCGGCATCGACGCCCTCCTCCTCTCGCTGGGCGCCGACCTGCCCTGGCTCACGGGGTACGCGGCGATGCCCCTCGAGCGGCTCACCATGCTGGTGCTTCCCGCCGACGACACGGCCACGCTCGTCGTCCCCCGCCTCGAAGAGCCTCGTGTCGTGCCCGTGCCCGACCTGTTCGCGGTGCTGCCGTGGGACGAGACCGACGACCCGGTGGCCGCCGTCGTCGCCCAGCTGACTCCCCGATCAGGGGGCCGCTCGGGCCCAGGGGGCCGTAGGTCGCTGGCCGTCTCCGACCGCACGTGGGCCACGTTCGTGCTCGCCCTGCAGGCCAGCCTTCCCGATGCCCGCTGGCACGCCGCCTCCCTGGTGACGTCGGCCCTACGGGCGGTCAAGGACGGGGCCGAGGTCGCCGCCCTGCGCCGGGCCGCGGCCGCCGCCGACCGGGTGGCCGCCGCCCTCGTGTCCGGCGACGTGGCTCTGGTCGCTCGCACCGAGGCCGACGTCTCCCACGAGCTGGGGGAACGCCTCCTGGCCGAGGGCCACGAGCGGGTGAACTTCGCCATCGTCGGCAGCGGGCCCAACTCGGCCAGCCCGCACCACGAGCCGGGACCGCGCCGGATCGAGGCCGGCGAGGCCGTGGTGTGCGACTTCGGCGGGGCCCTGGCCGGCTACTGCTCCGACATCACCAGGACCGTGTTCACCGGCGAGCCACCCGCCGAGTTCCGCGACCTGTACACCGTGCTCCGTCAGGCGCAGGCCGCGGCCGTCGACGCCGCACGGGTCGGTGTGCCCTGCGAGGACGTCGACGGCGTGGCCCGGCGCATCATCGGCGACGCCGGCTACGGGCACTTCTTCGTGCACCGCACCGGCCACGGCATCGGCCTCGAGGAACACGAGGACCCCTACCTCGTCGGCGGCAACTGCGAGCCTCTGGCCGCCGGTCACGCCTTCTCGGTGGAGCCCGGCATCTACGTGCCCGGCAAGTGGGGGGCCCGCCTCGAGGACATCGTGGTGGCCACCGACGCCGGCCCCGACGCCCTCAACACCGCCGACCACGACCTGGCCGTCGTCGAGGGCTGACGTCGCGGGCTGACGGCGCAGCCGCCTTCAGTCGGGCGAGATGGCCGCGGCGACGGCCGCCACGGCCTCGGGCACCGGCGTGTCCCCACCGATCAGCTCGAACGTGCGCTGCACCGTGCCCGGCTCGTGAATCGTGGCCGCCAGCACCCAGGCGACGTCGTCACGCGTGATCTCCCCGCGCTGCAGGGATCGGCCGATGTTCACCAAGCCCGTCCCGGATTCGCGCTCAGCCCGCCGGGCCGAACGATCGTGTGGTCCAGCCCGGCGGCGCGCAGGTCGTCCCGCTCCGGCGGCGAAGACGAGGGCGTCGGCTCCCGCCACGGACGTGTCGACGTCGCCGTCCGATGCCGTCTCCAGGTCGCACACGATCGGGTCGGCGCCATCGTCGACCAGGGCGCTCAAATGCCCCGCTTGGGCGGGTGCCAGGTGCCTCTCTCGTGCTGCCAGCTTGCGAGCACCTCGTCGATGCGGCGGAGCCTCGACCGCAGGCGCAGGACCACGACCTCGCGGTGGGCGATGGGCCAGCCCAGGACGATGAGGATGGTGAGGATCCCACCCGCGGCCACCAACAGGGCCGCCACTCCGAGAAGCTGATCCATGTCGTGCCCTCCTCTCGCGTCGAGGTCGTCGGTCTCTGGTGCATCGTCGGCCAAGAGCGGCATTTTCTTGAGTCCGGGGGCGCATCCGAGCGAAGAGCCCCGTGGAAGACTCGCCTCGTGATCCGCCTCGACGCCGGCACCGTGCTCCTGCAGTGGGCCACGGGGGGCCTGTTCTTCCTGTGGATCACGACCCGCCGCCGGGAGCTGGGCATCGGCTACGGCTGGCTGCTCCGCTCGGTGTTCGGGGTCATCGCCATGGGGGCGTTCGTGGCCGGCCGGCTGGTGGAGCCCGATGCCGTCCGCGACGCGTGCTCCCTGGCCACAGCAGTGGCCGCGGGGGTCGCCCTGGCCGTGTCCGTGGTGCGCCGGCGGGCCGGAGTGGCGGGCGAGCGGACGCGCCGGCAACGGCGGGAGGCGCGGGTGGCGGCCATGATCGGCGACCAGGCTGCCGGCGACGACGCAGTGCCCCGCGACGCGACCCCGAGCGGGGCGACCCCGGCGCCGGCCGAGTTCCCGCCCGTGCTCGACCTGATCGCACCGGCCATCGGCGTCATGGGGCTGGTGGCCGCCGCCCTGGCCGCGGGCGGCCCCGCCGTGCTGGCCGTCGTCCGCACCCTGGTGGGCGCCGCCTTCCTCGGCTCGGTCACCGACGCCATGCTCCTGGGCCACTGGTACCTGGTGCAGCCGGGCCTGGGGCGGGCCCCCATCTTCGAGCTGGTCCGCTGGGTGGCCGTGGCGTGGCCCTTCGAGGTCGCCGCCCTGATCTGGCCGACGGGCATGCTCTCGGTGCTCTCGGGATCGGTCTACGACGGGTGGAACGGCACCCTCGGCTGGTTCTGGGTGGCGTGTGCCCTGAGCACGGTCATTCTCGTGTGGGTCACCAA
>JBPCJV010000083.1:0-13655 GCA_051004925.1 Acidimicrobiales bacterium
GTGCTCCCCATCGCTATGGCGTTCCGCAGGTGGTCGGCGTCGTCGCGGGCATCGGCCCATCTTGCCAGCAGCGCACCCCATTCGTTCTTGTCCGGCCAAACGACGCGTGAGGTCGTCGAGCGCGACATGTTCGCAGTGGGTGGATGTATCAGCGCCGGAGGGAGCGACCTCTGGAAGGAGACACGGCGGACGACCCGGTCGGCCGTCAGTCGAGGAGGGCGGTAGTCGTGGGACAGAACGAGGGTCAGGGCGGGGCGAGTGTCGTGCAACTGGTGAGGGACTTCGTGGCCGGCATCCCGCGGGGCGACGACAAGGTGTACGAGGTGCCCGACGAGGGGACCCGCCAGGCGATGACGGCCTGCGCCACCCTGCTCATGACCGGCGCGCCGACGGCGGAGGTCACCCCCATGGCCGAGTCCCGCGGCTACGAGGCCGTCGACTTCCACGACGAGGTCATGGACCGGACGTTGTCGGTGCTCCGTCCGAAGCCCGGCGCCGTCGTCGACCCCCCTGCGCACTGGGGCCTCTACGTCTTCTCGTCGGAGGCCACCCTGAATGTCGTGATCCAGGCGCCGCACCCCATCTTCGACAGGTTCTCCGACCGCATGGCGGCCCAGGCGTTCCAGGGCGGAGACGCCCGGGCCCTCTTCGTGGCCGGTACCCACCGCCACTCCGGCGGGGAGGATCCCGACCCGGAGACCGCCGACGTGGCCCGCTACGTGCCCAGCGTGTTCAACGCCATCCACACCTCCGCCCTGCAGACCCTCGAGCCACTGGCCGTGATCCAGTTCCACGGCTACGGATCGACAGAGCCGGGCGACCACACCGAGCCGGACACGCCGGCCACGGTGAACGTGATCCTGTCGGCCGGGCTCACGAAGGCGGAGTTGGCCGCGGAACCGCCGGTCGTGTGCCTGGTCGAGGCGATCAAGGAGGATCTCCGTGCCGACACCGACGTCTCCGACCCCTCCATACGGTTCCTTCCCAACCGGAAATGGGTGAGGGGGCTGATGGCGGGGACGAACGAGCAGCGCCAGGTCATGCGCGAGCTGACGCCGGATGTCCCGTTCCTCCACGTGGAGACCCACGGTTCCCTCCGGGTACGTGTTCCCGACGATGTCTGGGACGAGCACACGACCGGGCGGCTGGGAGTGGAGCTCGTCGCCGCCGTCGAGAAGCACGCCGGCGCGTAGAACTCTCGGCTTCCCCTGATCCCGGGAAGCCGTGGAAGGGCGAGCTCCGGATCTCTGACGGCGCAGGTTTCGAGGTGGTCGGCTCCTGAGCCATCAGGCGTTCTGCCGCTGGAGGACGACGAACCCGTTGGCGGGCAGGCGCAACTCGATGCGCCCGTCGGCCGAGGCGATGGCCGACCCGGCGTTGCCGACGTCTCCGCCTCCGTAGAGGCCGGCGTCGCTGTTGAATGTCTCCGTCCAGGTCCCGGCCGGCAGGCGGTCTGGCTCGGTACCGATCACGTACTGGTCGAACGGGCGGTTGTTGAGGCTGGCCACGACCAGGACCTCCGTCGTGGCGACGCGTCGGGTGAAACCGATCACCCGGTTGGCGTCGTGGACGTGCACGACGTCGACGTTGTGGGAGCGAACGGCGCGGTTGCCCCGTCGGAGGCGGATCAGGTCCTGGTAGAAACGGAACATGCGTGCACCGGGCCCGGCCCGCTCCCCAAACAGGTCCTCCTTGGCGTCGGCCACGTTGTCGTACCTGTAGAGCTTCTGGGCCACGATCTCCTCGCCCATGAGGAACATCGGGGTGCCGGCCGACAGCATCGACAGGCCGAAGGCCACCCGGCACCGGGCCTCGGCCGCATCGCGGGTCGCGCCCACGAGCGGGGCGTCGTTCACCGCCGCCTTGGCCGTGCGCATGCTGCCGGTGGCGTTGCCGGCCTCGTCGTGGGACTCGTGGTACACGACCCTGTTCAGGGCCGACTCGCGCAGCCGGTCGGCGAACCGGCCCATGGGCAGCGGCCCGTCGTGGCCGTACCCGGCCTCGCGGATGAGCCCGCCGGGCTCGGCGTCGCCGATGAGCTGGTGGTAGAAGGCGGCGAACCAGGTGGCGTCGAACCCGAGGCCACCCACGTCGGGGGGCTCGGTCACCGCCGACCACCCGGTGTGGTCCTCGGCGATCAGCATCACCGACGGCCGGATCATCCGCAGCGTGCGGCTCCACTCCCGCAGGAGCTTCTGGCCGTAGTTGTTGGCGGCCGGCACGCCGTGGCCGTCGGCGTGCAGCCGGTTGTCGCGGTGGATCGCCTGCGTCAGGTCGACGCGCAACCCGTCGACGTGGAACTCCGCCACGAACTCGGCCGCGCTGCTCACGAACAGGCGACGCACCGGCTCCTCCCAGAAGCGGGGGCTGAAGCCCGACGAGCCGTTGTCGACGTACCCGCCGCTCGGATCGGGGTACTCGGAGGCCGTGCCCTGGTACCAGTAGTAGATGTTCTCCTCGGGTGCAGCCGAGTCGTACTCCCACTCGGCGCGCCCGGCGTCGTTGTCGAAATGGTTGTACACGACGTCCTGGATGACGGCGATGCCCCGGCGGTGGCATTCACGGACGAAGTGCTTGTACTTGTCGCGCCCGCCCGCACTCGATTCGATGACGAAGTGGTGCGTGTCGCCGTATCCCCACGCCAGCGTGCCCGAGAACTCCGAAAGGGGCAGGAGCTCCACCGCGTTCACCCCGAGCGCGCCCAGGTGGTCGAGCAGGGCCATGGCGTCGGCGAGGGTCCCGGTGTCGCGCCGGGGGAAGCCCAGCGACCCCACATGCAGCTCGTAGATCACCAGGTCCTCGACGCGGGTGGGCACCGGGAGGCCGGGGGTGAACTCGCCGGCCCAGAACTCCTCGTCGCCGATCACCTCCGGCGGAGAGGTCGTCGGCTCGAACTCCCGCCGCACCACGTCCTGGTCGACGACGACGCTGCAGCTCACCCCACCGTCGAGCGTGGCCGGGTCGCCGTCCCACGGGTCCCGGGCCGGGTTCCTGTCGCCCCTGCCGATCTGCCACCGTGAGTGGATGTCGGTTCGGTACACGATCTGCCCCTGGCGGTTCTGGATGCGGAACATGTACGGCGCCCCGACAAAGCCGGAAAAGTCGGGGAGAGGCGCGCTCTCCCAGATGCCGGCCGCCCGCCGCTCGAGGGTGACGGGGGGCGGGTCCCCGTCGATGCCTGTGCCGTCGTCGCCGATGTACCCATGGTCACCGCGGGCGAAGACCACGTCGACGCTCCTGGCGTTCGGGGCCCAGACCGCCATCCGGAGGTCGGGACGACCGGCGCCGTCGGCGTGCAGCTTCTGGGCCCCGAGGTGACGGCTGTCGACGAAGTGGAACCGCTCCTCATGACTGGCACCCGCCGAGGGAAGAGTGAACCGGCGATGGCGCTCGCGGGAGCCGGCGTCGGCAACCTCGAGGTTGATGGCCCAGACGTTGGCGCCCCCCGGGCCGTCCACCCGCACGCCCCAGGCCATCTCCTGTCCGGCCCGGTCGTCGTCGAATTCGACCGTGGCCGAGAAGGCGGGACAACCGTCGTCGGCGGTCACCTCCACCATGGGTGTCTCGGCCCAGCCGTCCCAACTACCGGCCAGTCGGGCGTTGCCGAACATCCGCCGCTTCATACCGGTCAGGTACAGAAACCGTACAGAGATCATTCGCCCGCTCCTCGCACCTTTGCGGGGCATTCTTACCCGCCTGCCGGGGTCCTCGTTGCGCTCACCCGGACGCGGACGACGGGCGATCGGTCCTCGTTCAGATGCGGGTGTACACCCGACGGGCGTTGCCGGCGGCCACCATCGTGGCCAGGCGCTCGGCGTCGTCGCCCGACATGTCCCCTTCCCGCACGCGGCGGTCGAGCAGCCGTCCGAGGCTGTGGCGGAACTGGGCTGCGCCCACCAGGTAGAGCTCGGGCAGGCGGTACCCGTCGGTGGAGAACAGGACCTTGGCGAACGGGGTGAGCTCGAGGCACTCGCTCAGGAAACTGCCGGCGGCGGCGCCGATCTGGCCGACCGTGAGGCCGACGTCGAGGTACACGTGCGGGTACACGGTGGCCAGCCAGCCGGCCTTGCGGTGAAACGGGTAGCAGTGGAGCAGCACCACCGGCACCTCGGTGGGCTCGACCGCGTCGAGGAACGGCTGGAGGAGCAACGGGTCGCCGCGCTCGAGTCGCACGTCGCGGTCGCCGAAGCAGGTGTGCACCTGCAGCGGCAGACCGAGGTCGACGCCGGCCCAGAGCACGAACCGGAGGAGCACGGGGTGGTCCAGACGCGTGCCGGGCCGGTCGAACCATTCCTCGGCCGCCGTTCGGACCTCCGCCGGCCCGGGTCGGTCGGGGTCGATGTCGAGCCCGTGGCGGTAGGCGACCACGGACTTCACCGCCGCCGCGTCGCGGCAGGCGGCATCGAGCCGTTCGGCGTAGGCCGCGGCGAAGTCCCCCGGAGCCACGCCGGTGGCGGCCAGCTCCTCGGCCACCCGTTCGAGGCGCACCACCTCGAACACCCGGGCCCCGGCCGGCGGACCGAGGGTGGCGGGATCAGCCAGCTCGGCACCCCCCACGCCGGTGTCGACGAGCAGGTGCGACAGACCGGCGGCACCGAGCAGCCGTGAGGTCACCGCGGTCAGCCCCAGGGCGTCCCGCCGGGCGAGGTAGTCGGCGGGCGCGGCCAGCGGGGCGAGGTCGAGCAACGGCGGGCACCACCGCCGGATGGCGAGACCGACAGGGGTGTCCCAGGCGGAGGTGCCGGGGGAGGTCCGGTCCGCCTCGGTGCAACAGCGCTCGAACTCGTCCGGGCCCACGGCCCGGGCCAGCAGCGGATGGCAGTGGGCGTCGACCAGCGGCAGTCCCGCGAGCACCCCCCCGTCGTTCTGGTCATAGGGCGGCTCCCCACTCACCTCAGTGGATCCAGCGGGTGGCGGCGACGACCTCTTCTTCGGTGGCGTCCCGGAACCGCTCCACCTCGGCCCGCCGTACGGCGACGAAGGCCTCGAACAGGGGCCCGCCCATCGCGGGCCGCAGCACGTCGTCGGCTTCGAGGGCATCGACGGCCTCGCCCAACGACGCCGGTAGGCGCGGCGGCCGCAGGTCGGGCGGCAGAGAGGCGGGGTCGACGGTGACCTCGGGCGGGAGCCGATCGCCCTGGTCGACGGCCGAGGCCGCCACGGCCGCGACCGCCCCGACGACGAGGTAGGGATTGGCGCTGGCGTCGAAGCACTTCAGCTCGACGTTGGCCGCCGTCCACTCGGATCCCCGCATGCCCGTCACCAGGCGCATGGCGGCCTCCCGGTTCTCCCTGCCCCAGCATCGGTAGGCGCCGGCCCACCGCTGCGGGACCAGGCGCAGGTAGCTGGCCACGCTCGGCGCGCCCACCGCGCACAGTGCCGGCAGTCGGTCGAGCAGGCCGGCCATCGCCGACTGGCCGCGGGTCGTGAGCCCGTGGGGCCCGTCGCCTCCCGCCAGCAGGTTGGCCCCACCCGACCACACCGACGCGTGGAGGTGGCCGCCGTTTCCGACCTGGCCGGCAACCACAACCGGGGCGAACGAGGGTCGCAGGCCATGGGCCTGCGACACGGCGCGGATCGTCTGCTTCACCAGCACGAGGCGGTCGGCCGCATCGACCGGGTTCGTGTCTCCCACGGACAGCTCCAGCTGGCTCACCGCGTACTCCGGGTGCAGCTGCTCGACGGGGACGCCCTCGGCGGCCATCGCCTCGAGCACGTCGGCCAGGTAGTCCGACAGCTCCACCACCCTGGTCATCCCGTACCCGGGGCCGCGGCAGGCCGGGGTGGTGCCGTCGCCCTCGTCGAGCCCCACGAACCACTCCACCTCGAACGCCATGCGCAACTCGAGCCCCGCCTCGGACGCTCTCGCCACCATCGTCTTGGCGAAGCTGCGCTGGCAGCCCGGATGCACCTCGTCGTCCTGGGTCCAGCGGTCGGCGGGCGCCCAGGCCCAACGGGGCATGGGCTGGAGCACGGTGACCCGCTCGATGTCGGGGAACAGCCGCAGGTCGCCGACCGGGCCACCGATGTGGGCGCTGGTCGTGATCGAGTCGTCGCTCCCGAACACGTCGAACGACGGCGACGCCCCGACGCCCCAGGTGGCTGCGGCCTCCAGACGCTCCACCGGGACCGTCTTCACCCGGGTGATGCCGGCGTTGTCCACGAACGTCACCGCCAGCCCGCGCACGCCCTGGGCGGCGAGGAGCTCGCCCAGCTCCCGCGCCCGCCGACCGTCCTGTCGCCCGTCCACGCCAGCCATGATGCCCGACCCTGGGCCCGAGCGGGCCTCTGAGCGGGGGACGGCGCGTCACAATGGGTGTGATGGCTTCGTACTCGCTCAACGACAAGGCCGTGGCCAACGCCCGGCGGCTGATCGATGCCCGCCAGTACGTGCTCGAGAGCACCTGGGGAGACGTGCAGCCCACCGCCGAGGACGAGAACGCCTACCTGGAGTCACACTCCTGGGCACCCTACGCCGAGTGGCACCTCGGCCTCACCGACGGCGCCGCCGACCACACCAAGGCCAGGTACGGGTTCGTGTACGGCGACCTCCGCCGCCTCCACCGCTCCGGCCTGATCGCCTGTCACTACCGGGCCGCGGAGTGGCGGCACAAGACCATCGAGCTGGCGGCCCACGACCTGCTGCAGTACCTCGACGGGGTGCGGGCGTGAGCACGACGGGGTCCCCCGAGCGCGTCGCCGAGATCACCGGCGACACCGTCCTCGACGCCGACGTCGACTGTGGCCGGGGCCCGGGCCTGGTGGTCGCGGCCGACAATGTCACCCTCGACCTGGGCGGCCACAGCGTGTCGGGCAACCCGGGCACCGGCGCCAGGGGGGCGGGCATCCTGCTCCGGGACGTGAGCGGCGTGACCGTGCGCAACGGGACCGTGCAGAACTTCGACGCAGGCGTGGTGATCGAGGGCGGCTCCGGCAACGTGCTGGAGAACCTCACGGTGCAGGACAACCTCGGGAACCCCGACGGCGACTTCGGCGACGGGATCGTGGTCAACCGCTCCCGGGGCAACCGCATACTGAGCAACGTCGTACGGCGCAACGCCCCCTTCAGCGGGATCTCCCTCGGGCCGGAGGCCCAGGGCAACGAGGTCCGCGACAACACGGTGACCAACAATGGCATCGGCGGCCCCACGATGGGCATTCGCATCGAGGGGCCGGAGGCCAACGACAACCTGGTTGCGGGCAACACCGTCACCGGCAGCGGCGCGGACGGCATCGTCGTGCTGTCGACGTGCGACAACCCCGACGACGAACCGCCGTGCACCGGGACCCCGCCCAACGAGCGCAACGAGATCACCGCCAACACGGCCAACAACAACGGTACGTGTGGCCGGGGGTCGGGCATCAGGGTGTTCGCCATGCCCCTGCCGGTGGCTCCGGTGGGGACGTCGATCCACGACAACGTGGCCGACGACAACGCCTGGTACGGCATCGCCATCGACGCCGTCCCTCTCGGGTCACCCGGGAACAGCGCGGTCCGCAACCGTGCTCACGGAAACGGCGAGTTCGACGGCTCCGACGGCACCCTCATGCCCCCCTGCGGGAAGAACACGTGGGACGACAACGACTTCGGCACGGTGAACCAGCCCGGCGTGGCGAAAAAGGCGTGACAGCCCGGCCTCGCCTCGCCATCACCCGTTCTTGTCGCGCTGAACGACGTCCGACGTCGTCGCGCGCGACACGTTCGCCGGCGGGGCCGGAGTGTGGCGGGCGACGGCCCACAGCAGGCCTCCGACGACGAGCACGGTCACGATCACGACGATCTCCATGCTGGCGTCCACTGCCAGCGACCCGGCCAGGGCGTAGACCACCGCTCCTGGAAGGGCGCCGGCCGCCGCGGCCAGGGCGGCGCGACCTAATGGCATCCTCGAGGCGCCGGCCATGGCGGCCGTGGTCTCGGCCAGGATCGGCACCGGCCGGGTGACGACGATGGCGAGCAGGCCCCACCGGTCGAGCAGGGCGTCGGCCCGGTGCAGCTCGCCCTCGGGGACGAACCGCGACATCCGGCTCCGGCCGCCGCGGCCGGCGGCGAAGCCCACGAGGAAGGCGCCGAAGGAGCCGACCAGCGACAGGGCGGCACCCAGGGGGACGCCGAAGGCGGCGCCGAGGGCCACCATGACGACGCTCGAAGGAACCGGCAGGAGCGCGTCCACGACCAGCAGGCCCACCCCCAGCACGGCCGCGGCCGCGCCGGCGTCCCGGGCCGAGATGTCGGGATCGGCGAGGACCGCCGGCTGCACCACCGCCACGATGCCGAACAGCAGCAGGGTCACGGCGATCACGCCCCCCGGCAGGAGCCAGTACCGCCGGAGCCGCGTCACGTCGGCCTGGCTCACACCCAGATCCCGGCGCTCAGCTGCCGATGGGGATCTTCAGGACCTGGCCGGGGTGGATCAGATCGGGATCGCTGATCTGGTTCGGGTTGGCCCGCACGATGAGCGGGTAGTCGCTGCCGTTGCCGTAGTTCGCCTGGGCGATGGCCCACAGCGTGTCGCCGCTCTGCACGACATGCTCCCGGAAGCCGATGTAGCCGTCCACGATCCGGGAGCCGAGGATGGCGGGGACCACCACCTTGTTGATCTCCGAGCCGTCCTCGGCGCTGCGCTCGAAGACCTCGATGAAGACCCGGTCGAGCGTGAAGGCGGCGCCGGAGACGTCGACCTGGATCTGGAATTGCCCGTGCTCGCCGGTTCCGCCCCCGGCGTGGAAGAAGCCGGTCACCTCGTCGTGGCCCTCGTGCACCCTGTAGCTGAGGGTGGCCTCGAAGGCCGACCCGTACCCACCGACGAGGATGGGGTTGCCGACGAGGTCGAACTCGCGGGGCTGGTCGATCCGGTTGGTCATGTGATCCTCCCTGCCTCCCGCTCAACGGGCTGCGCGGGCGCCGTCGCCCGTGGCCAGGAGTATCGCACCACCCGGCTGGCCTCCGCGAGGGCCGGGTTCAGCGCAGCTCGTCGACCCTGCGCTCGACGTCGTCGAGCACGGGCTGCACCACACCGCGGGCCCGGAACAGCTCCAGCATGGTCGCCTGGGCCTGCCGTCCCTGGGCACGGTCGCGGGTCTCGACCACGGCGTCGGTGTACGTGTCGACGAGTCGCCGGAACACGATGTTGCCGACCACGTCGGCCGCCTCGGCCGGACGTTCCACCACCGCGCTCAACCGGCGCTCTACGAACTCGGGGTCCTGCTCCCCCACCTGCACCTCGTCGGCGCCGCCGCGCAGCAGCTGGTAGTGCTTGGCCATCGGCACGGCCCGCACGGCGGCGAAATAGAACGAGGCGGGATGGCTCTCGCCAAGACGCTGGGTGACCCAGTCGATCTTGGCGTTGGCCTCGTCCATGAGCCGGCTCCCGCCCGCCTGGAGGACCCTTCCCACGCCCGCGTCGAAGAGCGTGCTCACGGTTCGGACGTCGTCGTAGCTCGCCGGGGGGCGCACGTGGAGCTGCATCACAGCCGCCGCCGTTCCCCCGTCGGTGTTGTGGTAGCCGGCCTCCACCCGGTAGGGCCCGGGCTCCTTGAACGGGAAGCCCAGCTGGCCCATGGTGATGTTCAGCTCCCGGTACAGCGACTGCCCGGGAGCGAGCACCTCGGTCTCGACGGTGGAGCGGGTGTGGGCGATGGGCTGCCAGGGGCGCCGCTCACCCGCGGGGTTGGTGACCGCCACCTCGACCAGCCCGTCGGAGGGGTAGAGGTTGCGGTGCACCACTACCGGGCCGTCGCTCACGTTGCGCAGCCGCAGCTCGACGAACACGGCCTCGCCCAGCTCGAAGGTGTCGGTGGGGGCGCGCACGACGAGCTCGAGCCGGGGGTCGACGGTTCCGATGGCCACCCGGCCGTGGTTCTGGAACCAGGTCTCGTTGCCCATCTCCACCACCCGGTTCGGCGCGTGGCGCAGGAAGAGGTTCTCGCCGTCGTCGAACCGGAACCGGAACCGCTCGTAGAACCAGGCGGCCGCCGACCCGCCGCCCGGCGTCGCCTCGTCGGGGTAGTTCATCCACGACAGGGCCTGGGGGGTGTCCGCGAGTGGCATCCACGCAGGCGGGGCCCACGGCGTGCCGCTCCGCTTCTGGAAGGAGTGGGCCAGGTTGAAGGCGTGCCCACTCTCGTGGATGAGGTTGAAGAACAGCTCGCGCCGGGCCGCCTCCGGCGCGGGGGCATTCGACTGGGGGTAGGCGCCCTCGGCGGTGTGGAAGTGGGGGCAGAGAGTGAACAGCGCGGTTCCCTGTCGGTCGACGCCACCGGGTTCGCGGATGTCGGCGTCGAACATGACGCCGCCGAGGCCGTCGCTGTCGGCCAGCCCGGCAATGAAGACCCACAGCTTCCATTGGGGCTGGTTGGCAAAATGGCTCCAGTGGCTCTGCATGGCGTCGTGCAGCTCCTGCATGCTCCAGCGGCTGTCGGTTCCGGCCGACGTGGTCTTGACCTCGTCGCCGCTCGCCGAGCGCACGATTGAGATGCCCGCCTTGGCGAAGGCGCTCTCGAGGGTCAGCGACTCCGCAGGCAGGTCGGCGGGGCGGACAGGGTGGGTGGTCGTGCTGTACGGCTCCGCGGCCAGCGCGCCCTGCTCGACGTCGACCTCGACCTCGACCTGGCGGAAGAAGGTCGACTCCCGCGCCACCGTGTAGGGGCCGTGGCGGCGCTCCCCGCCTACGACCACGAAGGTCACGTCGGCGCCGGCCACCCCGGCGCCGGGGGTTATCGTCATCTCCACTCTGTCGACCGTCTCACCCGTCTCCGGCCAGGTGAGCTGGAACTCGTCGACCACCAGCTTGCGGGCGGCCCCGTCGAGCGTGCTCTCGGACACCCGCCCGATGAAGTGGCCGGGCTGCGGCGCGGCACCGGGAGGGCCGGCAACCTCGCCGCTCACCACGTTGAGGGGGTCGATGCCGTCGATATCGACGTGCAGGGTGAACACCGGTCCGTCGCACTCCGGTGCGTTGCGTCCCGTCGAGCCGGCCTCGGCGTACACGGGCGAGGTGAGGACGTACATCGGGTTGCCCAGCTCGGCCGGGGTGAACGCCTGCCGGTCGGCGCCCACGAAGCCGGCGCGCTCGGTGACCCCCCCGTTGTACACGTAGCGCCCGCTCAACGATCCCGCCGGCGCCTCGGGCGGCGTGGTCGGGGTGGTCGTCGTCGTGGTTTCGGCAATGTTCCCTGGTCGCTGCGGGGCCTCCGCTCCGCTTCGGTCCTCGCTCATGATTCCTCCTCGGTCCTGTCTGCCAGAGACACGGCACACTCAGTCAGATACAAGAGAACGCAAGCTTCCCCGACGGCTGGCGGGATCCGCGGCCCCGAGGACCACCCGCCGTCCCTCGCGCTCGAAGTGCAGCTCCGACGTCCCCTCCGTCGCCAGGTAGTCGCCGGCCCACGCCTCCACCTCCTCGACGTCGTCGGGCAACGCCAGCCCCACCACGAGACGCGGCGGGCGTCGCACCGCCATCCGGGCGTTGGGCGGGATGACGACATGGGGAACGTACACGGAGCCTCGCCCCTCGAGTCGGGACGCCAGCGGGTCGTAGAAGGCGGAGAGACGATCGTCGGTGGCTTGCACGGTGATGATGAGCGGCTCCATGTCCGTCAACGTCATCGCCCTCCCTGCCTCGTGGGGCGGCCCAGCGCCCCGACCATCCCCGTGGCACGATAGGCCCGCGGCGGGGCGGACGGCTCATGCGGCGAGAAGGAGGTCCTTCGGAAATGGATCATTTCCAGCAGGTGGTTTCCATCCTCGACACGTCGATCGGCGGTCCCGACGTCAACATCGCCATGCACCGGGCCTTCTGGCGGGGCCTGACGCGCGATCAGTTCGTGGCCAAGAAGGTGTTCGGCCTCGATGTGGTCACCGTCGGGCAGGGGGCGGCCTCCAACCTGGTCAAGGCCCTGCGTGGGGAGTCGCCGTTCGGGTCCGACCAGCCCGCCCCGCCCCCCGGCGCCCAGTTCAGCCGGATGCCCGCCGGGATGGCGCAGGTACCGGCCGCCGACATCGACTTCATCCAGCAGTGGATCGACGACGGCTGTCCGGCCGGCGACGGCGGGACCGACCCCGGACCGGGTCCGGACCCCGGGCCGGGCCCAGGTCCTGGTCCGGGTCCTGATCCTGGCCCGGACCCCGGACCGGGACCGGAACCGGAACGCACCTTCGCCTGGCGGCGCACCGCCGCACCCGATGCCGGCTCGCGCCACGACGACGTGTTCTTCGTCACCCCCACCCTCGGGTGGGCGGTGAACAGCGACGGCAAGATCCAGCGCACCGACGACGGCGGGGCGAGCTGGCAGGTGCAGTACGTCACCGAGGGCCTGTACCTGCGCTGCGTGGCCTTCGCCTCCGAGACCCACGGCTGGGTCGGCACCCTGTCGCCGTCGACCCGGCTGCTGGCCACCACCGACGGTGGGCGGACCTGGAACTCCGTCACCGACCTTCCCCCCGAGGCGCCGACACGGGTGTGCGGGCTGTGCGTCGTCGACGAGCGGGTGGTCTACGCCTCCGGCACCAACTACCCCTTCCCGGCCTGGCCCGACCGCCCGGCCAGCATGATGAAGACGCTCGACGGCGGGGCCACCTGGACCGGCTGGGACATGACCCCACATGCGTCCAACCTCATCGACACCTATTTCCCGAGCGCCGAGCGGGGCTGGGTGGTGGGCGGCAAGGCCGACCCGTCGGCCGACCCGGGCACGGGGCACAGGTCCGACAACGTCCAGGCCGTCGTGCTGCTCACCACCGACGGCGGCCAGACCTGGACCAACAAGGCCGCGCACCTGGCCGCCGAGCTGCCCCTCGGTGAGTGGGGATGGAAGATCCACTTCATCGACGACCGGGTGGGCTACGTGTCCCTCGAGAGCATGGAGCGTGGCGCCATCCTGAAGACCACCGACGGCGGCGAGACCTGGGAGCGTTTCGACATCACCGACCCCCAGGGGAACAAGAACCTCGAGGGGATCGGCTTCATCGACGAGAACACCGGCTGGGTGGGTGGCTGGGGCGACGCCGACTTCGTGGGCGGGTTCAGCAGCGCAACGGTCGACGGTGGCCGCGCGTGGGCCGACGCCAACGAGATCGGCCGCTTCATCAACCGCTTCCGGTTCATCGGCGACCCGCTCCAGGTGGGCTACGCGTCGGGCCTGTCGGTCTACAAGTATTCCGACGAGCCCGTCCCCTCGGCCGCCGAGCGGGCCCCGACGCCCACGCCCGTGCTCCTCGACGACCGGGAGCCGGTCGAGACCGACCTGCCGCTGCGCCTACCCGTGTCCGTGCCCGAGGGGGCGTCGCGGCTGGTGGTCAACATCTGGGAGCGCTTCGGCGACCACGTGCGCACGCTGGTCGACGAGTCCTCGCCGGCCGCCGGGGCTCGGACGCTCGAGTGGGACCTCACCGACGACGACGGCGGGCCGCTCGATCCCGGGCGCTTCATCGTCCGGGTCACGGTGGACGACACCGCGGAGAGCCGGATCGTGCGGATGAGAGGGGCACGCCCCTGATGCCCACGGCAGGCAAGGGGGAGGGCGGCGGCGGTGTCGACGGGGGTGGTGTCGACGGAGGTGGCGTCGACGGGGGTGGTGCCGACGGGGGTGGCGTCGAAGGGGGCGACGGCAAAGGGGGCGGCGCCGACGGGGGGATTGACAACGTGGAGCGCGTCAAC
>JBPCJV010000084.1:0-5679 GCA_051004925.1 Acidimicrobiales bacterium
CCCCCGCACCGGGCCGGGCCGGGGCGGGTTCGCCGCCGCCCCGTACGGGTGGGCCCGGGCCCGTCCCGCCTCGTCAGCGTCCGCCCGCCCGCCCGTCTCGTGGCCCCACCGGTCCGGGCCCCCGCGCCGCCTCGGCGGTGACCGGACGAACCGCGCCTCAGGTGCCCAGAGGCACCGCGCCTCCGCCCCGACGCTCGGGTCCACCGCCGGCGGGGGGCCCACAGCCCGGAGCCGCCGGGGCACCGACCCGTGACGACAGACGCCGGCCGTCGCCCGGCGGTACAACCGCCCGTCCCACCGCCTCCCGGCGCCCTGCGGATCGCCCGCCGCCGCCGGCGATCAAGACCGCGGCTGCGGACTCGGACCAGTGGTGGTCGCCGTTCGCCCGCCTCGGCGTGATCCACGACAACACCCGGCCTCACGGACGCATCGGCCTGGCGTGGGCGGTCGTCTCCGTGGCCGCCACCATCGCCGGGCCGGCGTGGATCGCCGCCTGGCTGGGACTCAGCGCCTTCGTGGGTGCCTCCCAGGCCGCGGCCACCCACCGGGCCATGGAGATCCACCCGCCACCGTGGCTGGCCGCCGCGGTCTCGCTGGGCCCTCCCGTGGCCGCGGTGTTCGGGGCCCGCTACGTCGTGGGGGTCACGGCCGTCACCCTTGTCCTCGCCCTGCTCGTGCGCACGTTCGTGACCCACCGCGAGAGCGCGCACAGCGTGTCCCTCGCCCTGCTCATCGGCACCGCTACCGGCGCCGCGGCCGCGTCCGTGGCTCTCACCCGGGAGGTGGACGCGTCGGCCGCCATCTACCTTCTCGCCTGCGCCTGCATCTACGACGCCGGCGCCTACCTCGTGGGCACGGGGGCGTCGGCCGCGTGGGAGGGCCCGCTGGCCGGGGTGGTGGCGCTGATCCCCGTGACCATCCTGGCCGCCGTCGTGCTCGTGCCGCCGTTCCCGTCGGGCACACCACTGGCCCTGGGCCTGCTGGCCGCCGTCCTCGCGCCCCTCGGCCCCCTGGCGGGGACCGCCATGCTCGGCAGCCAGGAAGCCGACGCTCCCGGCCTGCGTCGCGTCGACTCCCTCATGCTGCTGGGCCCCGCCTGGGCCTGGCTGGTTGCCACCATCCTCTGATCGGCCGACGGCCGAAGGGCCTTGTCGGTCGGACAGGGAGAGCGGCCGGCGAAGCCGGCTCCAGGATTCTCAGGCCTTCTTCGTCTCCCAGAAGACCGTGTCGATCTCCTCGATGAGGTCGAGCACCTTCTGGCCGCTCGCCGGGTCCTCCGACTTCTTGGCCGCACCGGCCGCCTTGGTGGCGTCCCAGAACAGCTGGTGGAGCTGCGGGTACTTCTCGACATGCTCGGGCTTGAAGTAGTCGGTCCAGAGCACCCACAGGTGGTGCTTGACCAGGTCGGCCCGCTCTTCTTTGATCTGGACGGCCCGCTGGCGGAATACGTCGTCGTCGGAGTCCTGGTACTTCTCCTGGCAACCCTTCACCGACTGCGCCTCGATGCGGGCCTGTGCGGGGTCGTACACGCCGCAGGGCAGGTCGCAGTGGGCGTACACCCGGGCGGGGGGGCGGATCCGGTCGACGAGCGAGGTGATGCCGGTGAGAATGGGCATGCCTGAATGCTCCCTATGGCTCGGTTGTTGATGCGTCCGCAGACTACCCAGTCCTTCGCACCGTGACCGCCAAACGTCGGCGGTGGATGGCGGGGCTGCTCGCCGCGGCGGCGTGGGGCGCCTCCCGGGCCAGCCGGATCGAGGTCGTGGGCGACAGCATGTGGCCCACGCTCCACCCCGGCGACCGCCTCATCCTCGTCCGTTCCCGCCGGCTCCGCCCCGGCGATCTCGTGGCCGTCGTCGATCCGCGTGAGGCACGGCGTACGGTCGTCAAGCGCCTCGTCGACGTGGGGCCCGACGGCCTCACCGTGCTGGGCGACAACCCTGCGGCCAGCACCGACAGCCGAATGTTCGGGAAGGTGGCCGCCACCGCGGCGCGGGGCCGGGTGGTCTACCGCTACCACCCCGCCTCCCGGCGCGGCCGCATCTCCCCCGGACCACCCCGGTAGCGACCCGTTGTAACGTGCATCCGTGGGTTGGAGGGACGATCTCGACCGGATCCTGGATCCGAGCTACCTCGGTGACGTCGAAAGCCGGTCGATCGACGAGCTCCGCCGCATGGCCGGCGAGTGCCAGGGCGTGGGCGACGACGCGTCGTACCTCCGGCGCCAGGTCCAGGGTCGCCTCGACATCGTCCGGTGGGAACTGACGCAGCGGGAGTCAGGCGACGGACCGTCGAGCACCGACGACCTGGTGAAGAGCCTCACCGGCGTCCTGTCGCCCAACGTGCACGCCCCCGGCCACCAACAGATGGTCGACGGTGTCGAACCGCCCCATCTCGACGAGCTCACCGAGGAGCTGGCGGCGACCGTGCCCCCGGTCTGGAAGCTGCCCGAGCTCGCCGACGCCGACCTGCGAGCCCTCGCCGAGCGGCTCCAGGCCACCGAGAGCGAGTACTCCGCCCTCAGGCAGGAGGTGTTCGCCAGGGCGGACGCCCTCCGGGCCGCCATCACCGGCCAGCTGGGCGGGTAGTGGGAGCGCCTTCTTAGTAACCCCTTGCTTCTGGGTAGGGTTGCACCCCGTGCGCCGGCTGGCTGTTCTCTCGTTGCACACGTCCCCGCTGGCCCAACCCGGAGTCGGCGACGGCGGCGGCATGACCGTCTACGTCCACTCGCTCTCCTCGGCTTTGGCCCGGGCGGGGATCGACTGCGACGTCTACACCCGTGCGTGGCGCCCGGGCCTGGCGCCGGTCGTCGCGGTGGAGCCCGGCTTCCGCGTGCACCATGTATCCGCCGGTCCTTTGGCGCCCGTTGCCAGGGAGTCGATGCCCGACCTGGTCCCGGCGTTCACCGACAACGTGCTGGCGGCCATGCTGGGCCAAGGCCGGCCCGACCTCATCCACGCCAACTACTGGCTGTCGGGCGTCGCCGGTCACGCCCTCAAGCACGAGCTGGGCCTGCCCCTGGTGAGCACGTTCCATACCCTGGCGCGGGTGAAGGGCGAGGTCACCGCCGAGGCCTACGAGACCCGTGGCCGGGCCGAGGGCGAAGTGATCGGTTGCTCGGATGCCATCCTCGCCTCCTGCGACGACGAGCGGGCCCAGCTCGAGCGGCTCTACGACGCCCCTCCGAGCCGGGTGGAGATCGTGCCGCCCGGCGTCGACCACGAGATCTTTGCTCCCGGCGACCGGGCGCGGGCGCGGGCCGCGCTGGGCCTGCCGCCGGGCCCGATGCTGCTGTTCGTGGGCCGCATCCAGCCCCTGAAGGGCGTCGACGTGGCCATCGAGGCCGCCGCCCGGCTCGGGCCGGGCGTCACGCTGGTCGTCGTGGGAGGACCGGCCGGTCCCGACGGCGAGGCCGAGCTTCGGCGCCTCGACCACCTCGTCGCCGGGCTGCACGGAGGTGCCCGCACCACGTTCGTGGCCCCACAGCCCCATGCCGGGCTCACCGACTGGTATCGCGCCGCCGACGTGTGCCTGGTGCCCAGCCGCTCCGAGTCGTTCGGCCTGGTGGCCCTGGAGGCGGCCGCATGCGGCACTCCTGTTGTGGCCGCGGCCGTGGGTGGACTGCCGTCCTTGTTCGACCACGGCACCACGGGATTCCTGGTCGACGGCGGCGACGTCGCCGGGTTCGCCTCCTGCGCGGGGAGGCTGCGCGGCGATCCGGTGCTGGCGGCCCGCATGGGCGTGGCGGCCGCACGGGGAGCCCGCCGGTACAGCTGGTCGATCACCGCGGCCCGGCTCCGCCGCCTGTACTCCGACCTCACTGCGCGCGACCTGGTCGAGTGCCGGTAGTCTCCGGATTCCCCACCGCACGTGAGCGTCGCACCCGTCCGTTGCCGCCTGCGCTACTCGCCGTGACCAGCCGCGTCCGGATGCTTTTCATGTTGTTTGCTTGCATCTGAGGTTCAACCTGAGGTAGAGTGACGGTGGCCCGAGGGGCGGAACGGTGCGGTCGTTCGGGGAAGTGCGACCGGGCCGGGAGGTTCCTCGGGCCATGCCGCCTCGAGGGGTGGTTGCGTCCGGTGCCGCCGGTCGGTACCGTTCGGGCACTCCCTCGCGGGCGCCTAGGCGGAGGCCGGCCCGCAGCTCGCAGGACGAACCACGCAGAGCCCCGCGGTTCCAGTACGTCGCGGCCCCGCATCCCGCTGTACCGCAGTTTCCATACGACATGTCCCCCCACCGCATGTTCAGGACCCCGGTCCTCGTTGCCGCTCTGGTCGCCAGCCTGGTGCTGGTCCTGGCCGCGCCGGGCGCCGCCGCGCCCGCCGACGAGCGCAAGGACAATGCAGCCAACCGGGCGGCAGCGGCGGCCAAGCTCGACGCGGCCAAGGCCGACGACGCCCAACTCGAGGCGGCTGTGCGCGACCTCGACACGAGCGTCTCCGCCCAGTCGTCGGCCACCGACGCCGCCCAGCAGGCCGTCGCCGCAGCCGAGACTGCGGTGGGCTCGGCCGAGGCCCGCATGGCGGTCACCGAGCTGCGGATGGCCGCGCTCCGCGCCGCCGCCTCGGCCATGGCTGTCCGGGCCTACGTCCATCCCGGCGGCGACAGCCTGTACCAGCTCCTGGGCTCGACCGACCTGGGGGAGGCCAGTCGCCGGGAAACCCTCCTCAGCCACGTGGCCGGCACCGAGCGCGACGTGCTCGGCCGGTTGCGGGCGACGCGTGAGGACCAGCAGGCCGAGCAGACCGACCTGGCCCGCCTGCGCGATCAGGCCGACGCCCGCCGCAAGGCCGCCGCCGACCGGCTCGATGAGCTCCGGGCGGCCCGCGACAGCCAGGCGCGGCTCAAGGCCGCCCTCGACGTGCGCATCAAGGAATACCAGGCCGAGGTCGACGGCCTGGCCCGTGACCAGGCCAACATCGAGGCGCTGCTCCGCACCCGGCAGCAGCCGGCGGCTGCCCCGCTCGGTGGCGGCGGCAGCGGCGGTGGTGGCGTGGCGGTCGGAGCTTCTGGCGCGTCGAGCGGTGGGATGATCTGGCCGGCGGGCGGCGGCGTCAATTCGCCGTTCGGGCAGCGGTGGGGCCGCATGCACACGGGAATCGACATCGGGGCCGGCTCCGGCAGCCCGATCCGGGCGGCCAAGGGCGGAACGGTGATCTCCTCCGGAAACGGGGGCGGCTATGGCCTGCTCACCGTCATCGACCACGGCGGAGGGCTGACCACTCTGTACGCCCATCAGAGCTCGGCCACCGTGGGCGGCGGGGCGACCGTCTCCCAGGGCGACGTGATCGGCTATGTGGGGTGCTCGGGCAACTGCACCGGGCCCCACCTGCATTTCGAGACGCGGGTCAACGGGTCACCCACCGATCCCATGGGTTTCCTGGGGTAGTCGGACCGGGGACGCGGCCGGCACCCTGCGGTTCGGGTCAGGTTTCGGAGGGTCCTGGCGCCGTGAAACCTGACCAGTACGAGGGCGGGGCGCTTCCGGCATCGCCGCCCGCCTACATTCGTTACGTGAGCGACACGCTGCGGCTGGCCGTCGTGGGGGGCGGGAAGATGGGCGCGGCGCTGGTCGCCGGGCTCCTGCACGCCCGCTGGGGCGAGCCCAGCGAGCTGGGCGTGGTCGAGCCGGTGGAGGGTCGGCGCGACGAGTTGAGCCGGCTGCACCCGGGCCTGGTG
>JBPCJV010000085.1:0-5817 GCA_051004925.1 Acidimicrobiales bacterium
AGGTTTGGAAGCCCGTGAACCTTGGTCTCGGTCCGTGCGCGTCGCGCGGATCCCCGAAACGGCTCCCTCAGCCAGTAACCACAGGGTCGATGCCCCTCACCCCGCCCACACCAGGGTCAGGAGAGCCAAAAATAGGCTTGCCGTGGTCAAAACCATAGGTCAATAGCCGAGCGGCGGTTCGCTGTTGATCTGATCGAACACACGTTGTAGCGTGCGCTTTGTCAGCGGGAAGGTGTTCCAGGGTAACTGCTATTCGCATATAGCGCGAATGGGTGGCGTGCACCGTGGTCCTCCGTGTCTGACGGCGCCAACCCCAACGACCTGAACGGGTCAGCAGACGACAAAAGGACGATGCATGAGATTCCGAAGGACGATCGGCACCGCCGTCGCAGCCACCACCGTCGCACTCGGGGCCGTGGTGACGACGGCCGGCCCCGCTTCCGCCGCCCACGTGGGCTGCGGCGCCGTCATCACGACCAACACGACCCTCGACAGTGACATCGGGCCGTGTCCCGCCAGCGGTCTGACGGTGACAGCCAGCAACACCACGCTGAACCTGAACGGGCACCGGGTGTTCGCGGCCAACGGCGAGGGCGATCACGCCGGCATCATCCTCAAGAGGGTGAAGAACGTCAGCGTCAAGAACGGCACGGTCGAAGGCTTCGACGCCGGCGTTCTCATCGCTCAGGGTTCCGGCAACTTCGTGTCCGCTCTGACATTGCGCGACAACATCAACGACGGTCTGGGTGGCGCCTGCAACCTCGGTGACGGGATCACGATCAGGAACTCGGACAACAATCGGATCGTCAACAACCAGCTTTTCCACAACGGCCCGTTCGGCGGCATCTCCCTGGTCACCGACTCCGACTCGAACCTGATCAAGTCCAACCACGTCGAGGACAGCAACGTCGTGGGTGTCGGGTGCGGCAACCCGAACCAGGACGAGGGAATCCGCATCGAGGGGCCGGGCGCCAACTACAACCGCGTGGAGGACAACACCGTCATCCGGGGCCTGCTGGCGGGCATCGGCCTCCACGGCAACGTCGGCTGTCAGACCGCACCGCCGGGCAACCCCCCGCCCGGATCGCCCAACACCGACAACTTCGTCGTGAACAACAAGGTACGGCTGACCGCTGGAGCCGCGGCTGCTAATGGAATCGCCGTGCTCGAACAAGGACCTCTGGGCAGCATCGTCTGCGCGGCATTCCGCAACACCTTCACCGGGAACACCTCGACCGACAACCAGGGTTCCGGCATCTTCATCGGGTCGACGTCGGTCGACAACGTCATCAGCGCCAACCTGGTCAACAACAATGGTGTCGACGGCATCTACCTCGGTGGCCCGTTCGGCATCGACGTGTTCACCGACATCGGCCCGACACTGCTCGACCTGGTGGTGCCCGACCAGCCGACCTTCGTGGCGGGCACCGACTACCGGGCCCTGAACGGCTCGGGAAGCGGTGACGTGACCGCCCCGCTGGTGGCTGTCGGCGCCATCAACCTCACCCAGCCGATCGGCTTCGACTCCGCCACCAGCGGTTGTGACCCGGCCGACTTCATCGGCTTCCCGGACGGCGCCGTCGCCCTCATCCAGCGAGGCTTCTGCGCCCGCGACCTGAAGGTGCAGAACGCCATCGACGCCGGAGCCAGCGCCGTCATCCTCTTCAACGAGGGCTCGCTCGGCCGTACGGGCCTCGTCATCGCCGGCGTCGGGCAGAAGCCCATCCCGGTGGTGGACGCCACGTTCGCGACGGGCCAGGCGCTCTACAACCTCACCCAGTCGGAACCGGAGGTGATCGTCCACGTGGTCACCAACACCATCTACTCGGTGTTCCCGGCGTCGGGCGCGGAGAACAACACGCTCTACAACAACCGGGGCACCGGCAACGCCGAACACGACGGCCACGACGACAACCCGCGCTGCGACAACAACGACTGGGTGGCCAACAAGTTCGGAACCGTGAACCGGATCTGTGTCACGGCCAACGGCGGCGCCGGCGTCGTGACCTAGTCGACGAGCTGTTCATCTGTCGGGCTCCCCGGCTCCTCGCCTCCTCTCAGGAGGGCGGCGGGGGCCCGGGCCCCGGCATCCCGCTCAGAGGGCCGCTCGGGCCCGGCGGGGTGGGGACGTCGGCGACGCCGCCCCAGGCCCCCGTGCGGAGCAGGAACCGTCGTAGCTTGCCCGTAGGGGTGCGGGGCAGGGAGTCCACGAAGTGCACGGCGCGCGGCACCTTGTGCGGCGCCAGCCGGGAGCGGGCCAGGGCCACCAGCTCCTCGCTCACCAGGTCCACCGTTCCACCGTCGTTCGCGGCCACCACGAACGCCTCCAGGCGTGAGGCGCCACGTTCATCGTGCACGCCGGCCACCGCCACCTCGCTCACCATCGGGTGCCCGACGAGCACGGCCTCGACCTCGAGCGGCGCCACGTTGATGCCGCCGACCACCTCGATGTCGTCGACCCGCCCCAGATGGTGCACGAACCCGTCGGCGTCGATGCTCGCCCGGTCGGCGGTGCACAGCCAGCCGTCATGCACGGCGGCGGCGGTGGCGTCGGGCCGGTCGAGGTACCCGACCAGCACGGTCGGGCCCTTCACCCAGAGCGTGCCCGGCCGGCCCGCGCCGACCTCGTGACCTTCGTCGTCGCGCACGGCCAGCTCGTAGGGCGGCAGCACCAGGCCGATTGTGCCGTCGCGCTGGGCGTCGAGGGTGTTGCTCACGAAGGTCTGGCCCACCTCGGTCGACCCCAGCCCATCGAGGACGGGACAGTCGAGCAGGCCGCGCGCCCGCTCGGCCAGCACTGGCGTGAGGGCTTCGCCGGCCGACACCGCGGCCCGCAACGTCGAGAAGGCGGCGGCCTCGCCCGCGGCCACGAGGCGGGCATAGAAGGTGGGGACGCTGAAGACGACGGTGACCCCGTGGCGGGCCACCAGCCGGGCGGCGGTGTCGGGGCGGGGCGGCCCAGGATCGAGCACCGCCCGGCACCCGGACAGGAGGGGGAAGAACAGCGAGTTGCCCATGCCGTAGGCGAAGAACAGCTTCGACACCGAGAAGACGACGTCGTCGGCCTTCAGCCGGATCGCTCCTTCGGCGAAGGCGCGGTAGTACACGAGCGGTTCGCCGTGGCGGTGCACGGCCGCCTTGGGCCGGCCCGTCGTGCCCGAGGTGTACTGGGCGTAGGCGGGCTCGCCGTCGTTCACCTCGACAGCCGGTGTCGGCGCCCAGCCATCGTCCTCCGCCTCCAGCGCGCCGCACACCGCGGCGCCCAGGGCGTCGGCCCGCACGACCATGGCCGCGGAGGAGAACCTGTCGGCCAGCTCGGCCTCGCAGACGACGACCCGGGGCCGGGCATCGGCGGCCAGTTCGGCGTGATCGTCGGCCGTGAGCCGGGGGTTGACCAGCAGGGCCAGGGCGCCCAGGCGGACGGTGCCCAGGAAGGCCCATACGAACTCCATGCCGTCGGCTACGACGACGAGCACCCGGTCGCCCCGACGCACGCCTTTGTGGCCGAGCAGGGCGGCGGCGTGGGCCGCCCCCCGGTGGACCTCGGAATGGGACCAGACCCGCTCGCCTACCAGGAACGCCGGTGCCCTCCAGGTGTCCCGACGGCGGACCCTTTCCTCCATGACCGTGGCGAGATTGGCCATTGGCTAGGAACCCGCGGCCACCGACGCCGGCGCGCCGGGTGTGTGCATCGTCGGACGCTCCGGGGTGCCGACCACCAGGCGTGTACCGACGGGGCCCACCGGCCACAGCCCGACCGACACCAGGTCGGCCCAGGCGGAAAGGGGATCGGCGGGGTCGCCCGTGAGGGCCCAGGCGACGGCGCCGCCGAGCAGCCAGAGGCGGGCCCCCGACGCCACCCGGGCCAAGCTGTCCGTCTCCTCTACCGGGGTGGTGGCCAGGAGCATGGCCAGGTGGAGGGCGGCCTCGAGCTGGATGCCGCGCCCGGCTGCCTCCAAGCGGTGGCGCGGCGCGCCGCGGCACTCGTCGACCGCAGCCAACCAGGCGGGATCGACGCGGGCGGTGGCCTCGACCGCGTCGGCGAACCCCACCAGCGCCACCTCGGCGGCGACGGGCCCGGCGGGCGTGGCCCGGGCGAGTCCGGCGATGTCGAGTCCGGGAGCGGGGGAGGCGGCGGTGGCGATGCGGGCCAGCAGCTCGGCGACGCGCTCGCCGCCGGTGCCGAGGGCGGCGGCCACGCTCACCCGCCGACCGTCGTCGGCCACGACGGTGACCGGCCAGGTGGCCACCGGGGCGGCGGCCAGGGCGGCCGCCGGCGTCGGCGCACCCCTGGGCAGGATCCGGCCCCCCGTGGCCAGGGCCCGGCCGGCGTCGTCGACGGCGTACCAGCTCAGGGGTTCCAGGTGGTGCTGACCTCCGGGAAGTCGAGGCCCAGGTCGCCGGCGAAGCTGCGGGCCCGGTCGATGAACAGGGCCCGGGCGCCGTCGTTCGTGTCGCGCTTCACGCCCCAGCGGCGGAAGGCCTCGTTGTTGGCCGAGATGCTGCGGCCGAAGAAGGGCAGGGTGAGGCGCACCATGTCGTCGAGCGCCCGTTGCACCTCGGGCCGGCGCTCGGGGTCGGCCGCGGCCTCGGTGGTGCGGGCCCGCCCGAACGACACGTGGAACCTCTCCTCGGGCAGCAGCTTCTCGGCCAGGTTCCGCAGGGGGAGGTAGGTGCTCTGGAGGAGGTCCTCCATGAGGACCACCTCGGCCAGGTCGACGACGGCCTTCAGGACGACGAACTCCACCCAGGTCCTCAGTTCGAAGTCGAACACCGAGAGGGGCCGGCCGGCGAGGGGGTCGGGCAGGCCCAGCTCGTTGGCCAGGCGGTTGAACTTGAGGTGGTGGCCGTACTCCTCCATGGCGATGCGGCACGCCAGCCATTTCTCCTGCGGTGCGGGCGCCAGGGTGATCGCGGGCTCGTCGAAGACGGTGGCCCCGGCCAGCTCGTTGCGGACGTGGCTGGCCACCACCTTGGCGACCGCGGTCACGTAGTCGTCGCCCAGGGCGTGGGCCTCGGCGGCATTGGCCACCGTCTCGCTGAACGGCTGTTCCAGGGTGGGCGAAGCAATAGTCACGGTGCCTCCCGTGCTGCGACGGCGTGAGGGGCCTCGCCGAACAGGTCGAACTCCGACTCCAGGGGCGTCAGGAGCTCGGCCAGGGCGGGCCCCGCGGTGGTGGTGAGCGTGCGCAGGTCCCAGCCGGCCGGTTCCACCAGCTCGATCGCCGGCCGGGGCTGGGACCACAGGGTGATGGCCGCGCCCCGCGCCCCCACGACCTGCCCGGTGATGCCGGTCGCGGCCGGGGAGCACAGCCACACGGCCACGGGAGCGATGTCGTCGGCCGTGGCCATGGGGGCCGAGTCCAGGTACTCGCGCAGTTTGTCGGTGACGGGTGGGATCGACTCGGTCATCCGCGTGAAGGCGAAGGGGACGAGGTAGTTGACGCACACGTCGCGGCCCGCCATCTCCAGGGCGACGGCGCCGGTGATGCCGAACAGCCCCGCCTTGGCCGCGGCGTGGGCGGCCTGGCCCACGCTGCCCACCAGCCCGGCGGCCCCGCCCACGTACACGATGCGCCCACCGGTCGAGCGGATGGCCCCGGCCATGGCCCGGCTGAGCTGGATGGCCACGCCCAGGTGGGAGTCGAGGACCTCGTCCACGTCGTGGTCCGACACCCTGTGGAGCATGGCGTCACCCAGGGTGCCGGCGGCGTGGACGAGCACGGTGGCGGGGCGTCCCGCCCCGGCCTCGCCCTCCGCGGCCAGCGGCTCGGCCCGCGGGCGGGTGCGGGAGTCACGGGTGTTGGCCATGGCCGA
>JBPCJV010000086.1:0-4303 GCA_051004925.1 Acidimicrobiales bacterium
CCGGGGAAGGTGACGGCCGTCAGTGAGGGCATGATCGGCACTACGGTCGTGGGGAACATGGCGGTCGGCAGTGTGGGCGGGAGCATCACCACGATCCCGGGGACCACGACCACCACCATTCCCGGCACGACCACCACGACGATCCCGGGGACCACGACCACCACCATCCCCGGCACGACCACCACCGTCGTCGCCGCGCCCGGCGGCGGCGGAACCGGGGGCGGTGGGGGTACGACCGGCGGCGGTGGAGGGGCCCTCTCCCGCACGGGTGTGGACAGTGCCCGAATGGCCTGGCTGGCGGGCCTGGCCCTCCTCATGGGCCTCTGGCTCGTGCGTGCCGCCCGCCGCGCTCCTTCGTGGGGCCACTCGGCCATGGGCAACGGCGTGACCGGCCAGCTCCGGCGCTCCCTGGCCTCCGGCGCCCACCGGTTCGGCCGCCGCCGCCTCCCCTGGGAGAAGCGAGGCCGGCGGTAGGCGGTACCGGTAGGGCGTAAGGAACGGCAGGCAAGCGGCTCTGGGAGTCGCTCGCCTGAGTGTGCGTCGACTACTTGGTGGCGCGAATCTTCGTGCCGGACTTCTCGCCGGTAATCACGGCCTGCTTGTTCTCCTCGCCTGTCGGGTACTCACCGGGGGTGAAGTACCAGTCGATGTTCAGCTTCTTGCGGAAGACGAAGTCGATCTCCGGGTAGAAGAGGGACAGCACCGGGATGTCGTCGGCGATGATCTTCTGCATCCGGTTGACGATGGTCTGGCGTTTCGCGGGGTCGAAGGTAACCAGTTGCTCGTCGGCCAGGGCGTTGAAGACGGGGTTGTCGTAGCCTCCGGCGGCGGTGAGCGACGGCTGGTCCTTCGGCAACGTCTTGAACATCACCCGCAGCACGTCGGGATCGGCGTTGGGGCCTCCCGGAGCCGGGCCGGGGTACGGGAGCACGGCCATGTCGAAGCCACCGAACAGCTTGGGGCCGAAGAGCTCCGGGCCGATCAGGGCGGGCTTGGACCGCAGCTCCACGCCGATGCGCTTCAGGGCGGGGATGACGATCTCCGACATGGGGACGGCCTCGACGTTGTCGTAGCGGAACTCGTAGCTGAGGGGCTTGCCGTCCGGGCCCTGGCGGATGCCGCCGGCACCCATCCGGTACCCGGCGCCGTCGAGCAGGGCGTTGGCGCCGGCGACGTCGAAGGGGTACTGCTGGACGGCCGTGAAGGCGGGATTTTTCGGGCTCAGGAAGCCGGGGTTGCCCGGTGCGCCCTTGCCCGACGAGAGGCGGGTCAGCAACTCCTGGCGGTCGATGGCCATGGCGCAGGCCCGACGGAACCGCACGTCGCCCAACCCCCCGCCCTTGGCCAGGTTCCAGTAGAGCTGGGAGGTGACGAAGTCGCCGATATTCGTGATCAGGCCGTAGTCGTCCGGTCTGGACAGGAACGGCGCCAGCTGGTCGTCGCGCGCCCCGAAGGTGCGGGCGATGTCGCACTGGCCGGCCAGCATGGTGGCGAACTGGTCGCTCTGGGGGTCCATCTGGATGCGCTGCACGTAGGGTGCCCCGAGGAAGTAGTCGTCCCTGGCCGTGTAGAGCATGGCGCCGCCGTCGTCGTTGTACTGGTCGAGCCGGTAGGGACCGGTGCCCACGAGGGCCTTCATGTCGTAGACCAGACCCGGTTCCTTGATCGTCTCCCACACGTGCTTTGGGATGATCGGCACCGCTCCCGCGATTTGGGCGGGGAAGGTGACCGCCGGCGTTTCGAGGGTGAAGACCACGGTGTTGGGGCCCGTCGCCACGATTCTGGCGATGCCCTGTGGCGGCTGAATGATCACCGGCGGCGACAGCGACCGCTGCGCCTTGTAGTAGTTGTACGTGAACGCCACGTCCTCGGCCGAGAAGGGCCGCCCGTCGTTCCACGTCACGCCCTGGCGTGTCTGGAACGTGTAGGTGAGGTGGTCCTCGGAGTTCGTGTAGCTCTCCGCCAGCCACGGCAACAGGGTGCCGCTCCCGTCCGTCCACAGGAGCGTGTCGTAGATGAGGCTCATCTGCTGATAGCCAGGACCACCGTTCGAGGCGAAGGGGGTGGGGAAGCCGAGAGCGCCGTTGGCCGTGCGCAGCGTGGGGCGCCCCCCCGAGCCACCCCCCCCAGGGGAACCTGAGGAACCCGGCGAGCACCCGGCGAGGGCGAGGGCGCCCGCGCCGGCCAGCGTGCCGAGCAGGAAGGTGCGCCGGTCGACGGTGTGCGGGTGGCTGGCAGAGCGGGGTCGCTCGTCCGTCACGGAGTCTCCAGTTCGTCGAGGAGTGGCACGTTGGGGCCGGCGGGCGGTCCGGGACGGCACCCGGTCATTTGGAGCGGCGCCAGCGAGGGTTGAACATGGGTTCGAGGGCCATCCCCACGAACATGAACCCCAGGATGGTGAGGAGCACGGCGAAGCCGGGTGGCAACGCCCAGTACGGCCAGAGCGAGCTGAAGTAGATGCCCGGCTGGGCAGTGGCCCGGTTGATCATCTGGCCCCAGCTCACCGTGCTCGGGTTGCCCAGGCCGATGACGGCCAGGCCGGCCTCGAGGGCGACGGCCACGCTGGCCATCTCCACCCAGCGGACGACGAGGTGGGGGCCGAGTCCGGGCACCATGTGGCGGCGCAGCACGTACAGACGCCCTGCGCCGAACCCCCGGGACGCGGTGATGTACCCGGCGTCGCGCAGGATGAGGGCCTGGCTGCGCAGGATGCGGGCGATGGGCCAGATACCGCCGACGGCGATGATGACGAGGATGGCCAACTGGCTCGTGCCGGCCAGGGCGGCGACCAGAATCAGCAGGGGGAACCCGGGGAGGGCGAGCATGAACACCACGAACCGGTTGGACACGGTGTCGGCCTTGCCGCCGAGCAGGGCGGGCAGCACCCCGACGAGGATGCCGAGCAACAGGGCGAGCGACGATGCGCCGATGGCCACGACGAAGGAGGTGCGGGCTCCGTAGATGAGCTGAGAGAGGTTGTCCCGCCCGGGGATGTCGGTGCCCAGCCAGTGCTCGGCTGACGGCATCTCGAGGGGAAGGGGACTGGTGGTCACCTTCGGGTCGTAGGGGGCGAGCCACGGCGCGAACACGCCAACCAGGGCGAGAAGGATGATCAGCGTGACCCCGATGATCATCAGCGGCGAGCGCATGAGGGCGCGAACCGGGCTCGGCGGTCGGCCGGAATCCGGGTCGGGATCCGGGTCGAAGGCACCGACGGCCAGGGCCGCGTCCGTGTCGGTGGCGATAGCGGTCATATCGTGGCGCGGGGGTCGAGACGCCGGTACACCACATCGGCCACCGCGTTGACGGTGACCACGCCCACGCTGAAGACCAGGAAGGCGCCCTGCATCACTGGATAGTCGCGGGCCGCGAGCGCCCCGAGCATGAGACCGCCCAATCCGGGATAGGTGAAGATCCGCTCGACGAGAACGCTGGCCGTGACGGCGACGCCGACTTCGACGGCGGTGAGGCTCAGCACCGGCAGCATGGCGTTGCGGGCCGCATAGCGGTACTTGAGCCGGCGCGGGCGCAGTCCCTTGGCCCGGCCCAGCAACAGGTAGTCGGACCCGAGCTCGTTCACCATGCCGGCCCGCATCACCAGGTAGTAGCCCACGGTCAGCCCCATGGTGAGCACGGTCACGGGCATGATGGCGTGCCTGACGACGTCGACGAAGCGCTCGAAGAAGTTGTACGACGTGAACGAGGTCTCGGCCCCGCCCAGGGGAAGCCAGCCGAGCTGGACCCCCACCAGGTAGAGCAGCAGCGCCCCCGACAGGTACTGGGGGAACTCCCGGAGGGAGAGGAGTCCCGTCACCATGAACTTGTCGGCGGGCTTGTCGCGTCGCCAGCCGGCGCGCACCCCGAGAACCGAGCCGATGAGGGCGGAGAGCAGGATCGAGCTGGTGAGGAGCAGGAACGTCCAAGGGAGGGCCTTCCCCACCTCGTGCGTCACCGGCTGGTTGGTGCCGATGGAGCGACCCATGTCGCCCTGGACCAACCGTCCGAGGTAGTCGCCGTACTGGGAGAGGAGGGACCCGTCGAGGCCGTAGAACTCCTCGAGCTGCTGCCTGCTCTCCTCGCCGAAGAGGAAGGTGCTCGAGCCCCGGCTGACGAGGGCGGTGATCGGGTCGCCGGGCATGAACCGCGGGAGCAGGAAGTTCAGGGTGATGAGGGCGAAGATCATCGCCAGGTACGAGGCCAGGACCAGTGGCCAGGTCCGGCCCCGGCGGCGGAGCGGCGGGGGTGCCTTGGTAGGCGTCGCCTCCGCGGTCGGTGTCCCCGTCGTCGGCGCGCTCACCACTGT
>JBPCJV010000087.1:0-2817 GCA_051004925.1 Acidimicrobiales bacterium
CCGAGCGGCGTCGTCTCGCACATGACAACTTTCGCGACTACCCCGCGCGACTCCTGCAAACCCGCCAACATTTCTTCAGATTTCTTCCGACCGCCTCCTCATCCGGCCTGAGGACGTGAACAGTTACGTCCCGTTGCCCCGGAACTGTTCGGAATCCCGCGGTAGCGGCAGGCGGAGATTGAGCGGAAGCTGGTTGCAGTCCTTGGCTGAAAGTCGCACGCCGAGCAGGAAGTCGGGACCGACCTGGGCCCGCACCGCGCCGATCACCTGACGGAGGAACCGGAAACGCTTGGCCACCGATCCGCCGTAGTCGTCGTGGCGGCGGTTGATGGCCGGGTTGAGGAACTGGTGGATGAGGTAGCCCTTGGAAGCGGTGACCTCCACGCCGTCGGCCCCCGCCTCGCGCACGCGCCGGGCGGCGCTTCCGAACTCCGACACCGAGTGCTCGATGTCGGCGAGCGTCATCTGCGTGCGCCGGCTGCGGTAGCCGTAGAACAGGTCGAAGCCGGGCGACGGGCCAAAGCTGTCCTGGGCCTGGCTGAACAGACTCGTCTGCACGTGTGATCCACCGTCGCCGATCTGGATGATGTAGCGGCAACCCTGGCCGTGGATGGCGGTGATGCCCTCACGGAGATGCTTCACGAACTTGTCATCGCTGATCTGGGGGTACTCGAGCGGCGACCACCGGAACGGATTGACATTGAGGGTCGCCGACACGATGGCGGCCACGCCGTTCTGTGCGAACCGCAGCTCGAAGTTCTTCCAGGCGTTGCTGACGGTGCCGTCGTAGAACGCCGTACGACCACCGATCGACGACCGGATCAGCCGGTTCTTGAAGGTGACGTCCTTGATGGTGAAGGGCTCGAAGATCATCGTGCTCCCAGCCTCGGGCGGTGTCCCGCGAACGTACTAGGGGTCCCCCTGCGGTGCCGCCGGTAGACCCGGTCAGTTGATGCCGTCCTGGAGGATCGCGACGAGGACGCGCAACACCAGGACGGTGCTGCAGAACAGGCCGAAGTAGTCGAAGAACTGGTAGAGGGTGGTGGCACGGAAGCGCAGTGCCGATCTGCGACGGGCCCGCCGCCACCACCGTCACCGTGCGCAGGCCGGGGGTGGGCCGACCCACGATCAGCGCGCCACGGCCCCGACGCTCGACCAGGGCGCAGGCCCGGGCCAGCCGGGCGTCGGTCAGCCCGAGGCGGGGGCCGACGCGGGTGAGCAACGCCCGCCCCGGTCCGCGGACGGTGAGGAACAGCGCGGTCGTGCCCACCACGGCCACCACCTCGAGCGCCAGCAGGCGGCGACGATGGACACCGACCCGGCCGACGCCCGCTCGCCGAGCACGAGGATGACGAGGTCCGACGGGATGGGGACGGGCACCCCCGCCTCGGTGGCGGTGAGCAGGCCGGTGACCGCGGAAGGCCCAACCCCGTCCCGGCGCCTGCTGCGGCCCACACCGGAGCCCGAGCCTTGTCGGACACCCGTCCTCCCCGGACGACGGCCGTGCAAACGTGGCCGACCGGCGCCGGGCTGATCGTGGAACGCGGGCGACGGGCCTGCCGGGGAGACCGCACGCTTCTGTCAGTGGGCGCAGTCGACGGCCACCTCGAGCGCCGAACAGACCTCCCGCATGCGGGCATCGCCGAGGCGCCCGAGGCGCTCGACAAGCACGGCGATCGACACGCTCTCGACCGAATCCAGGTTCACGGCGCTCCGTCTCCCGATGGGGTCCTCACCAGCTTCGAGAACCACTTCGCTGGCCAGGCCGCGCACGTGGGTCGTGCACGGGGCGATGAGGACGCGCCGCATGCGGGGGATCGCCGCATCTCTCGACAGCACCACGACGGGACGTCGTCTCATCTCTGGTGGTTCGCACCACCAGATCTCCCCCCGGGCAGGGGTGGGCGTCACGATGATCCGGCCGCGTGCCGGAAGGAGGCGAGGTCTCCCCACTCGTCGGGCGTGTCCAGCGGGTGCTCGTCGTAGGCCTGGTACGAGGTGTCGATCTGGCCGGCCCGATGCCGTGCCACCAGGGCGTTGAGCGCCTCGTCGAGCAGCGCCGCGTCAGTCGAACCGGCACGAAGATCCCGCGCCTGCGACAGAAGCGATTCGTCGACGGTGGTGCTGACCCGGACGCGTGCCATGCCATAAGAATGCCACATGCATGCCATTTGGCTACAGCCGGCGAGCGGGCCTGCCGGGTCAGCGGCCGAGGAGCTGGGCGATGAAGGGATTGGTGCGGCGCTCGTGGCCGATCGTGGTCGTGGGACCGTGGCCGGGGAGGACACCGATGGCGTCGTCGAGGGGGAGGATCTTGTCGGCCATCGAGGCCATGAGGTCGTCGAGCGAGCCACCCGGCAGGTCGGTGCGCCCGATCGACCCGGCGAAGAGGTGGTCGCCGCTGAACAACACGGGCGGTTCGCCGTCGACCTCGAGGAGGAAGCACACGGAACCCTGGGTGTGACCGGGTGTGTGGATGGCGGTGAAGGTCATGCCCGCGCCCGAGACCCGCTGGCCGTCGTCGAGGCCGTGGACCAGCTCGGGGGGCTCGAGGTCGAGCTCCTCGGCAGCCAGCACCTGGCCGAGCGTGCCGCCGTTGCCAACGGGGTCGAGCAGGAGGTGGAGGTCGGCGTCGTGGAGGTGGACGGGGATGTCGTGGGGCTGGGCGCCCACGACCTCGGACACGCCGCCCACGTGGTCGGCGTGCCCGTGGGTGGCGAGCAGGGCGACCAGTCGGAGGTTGTGCTCGGACAGGTGGTCGAGGATGGCGCCCGGGTCGGGCGGGGCGTCGATGAGCACGCACTCGCCGCCGTCTCC
>JBPCJV010000088.1:0-4237 GCA_051004925.1 Acidimicrobiales bacterium
AGGTCGACAGTGCTGTCGCCGAACACGGCCACGGCCCGAGTTCGCGGCCCCGCCCGCCATGGACCGCCTTGCCTGCTGTCGCCGAAAACCCCGACTGCCCAGCGGGTGGTCTTGTCACTCATGGTTCCGTCCTTTCGTCTGTACTTCGGCCTGGTCCCTGTTCTCGCAGGTTTGCCGGGCCACGTCATCGACGGGACGTCGGATCCTCGGGTCGTCCAAACGGACGATGGGTCACCCGTCCGGTCGGAACTGGGCGCGAAGCGCCAGGGCGGCCTCCACGGCTGTCGCGGCGACGACCACCGCCGGGGCGTACCGGCGTCCGGGCGAACGGGTGGTGCGCCCGATCGGGCCCGACACCGAGACTGCGGCCACGACACCCCCGGCCCCGTCGCCCACGGGAGCGCTCACCGACGCCACGCCGGGCTCCCGTTCCTCCACGCTCTGCGCCCAACCTCGGCGCAAAGCCACCAGGTCGCCGCGCAGCACCTTTCCGGCCGATCCCACGTCGAGGGGCAACGTCGCCCCCTCGGCCACGATGGTACGCAGGCCGTGGGGCGACTCGAGCGACGCCACACACAGGCGCCGGTCACCGCGGCGGACGTAGAGCTGCACGCTCTCGCCCGTCTCGTCGCGCAGGCGCTCTAGGGCGGGGCGGGCGGCCTCGGGCAAGCTGAGCCCGGTGAGGCGGGGACCGAGGCCGAACCGGCCGTCGTCGGTGCGCCGCACCATGCCATGGGCCTCGAGAGCCACGGCGAGGCGATGGGCTGTCGGCCGCGACAGCCCGGTGGCGTCCACCAGCGCGGACAGGGCGAGCGGGCCGGCCTCGAGGGCGTCCACGACGGCAAACGCCTTGTCGAGCACGCCGACACCACTTACACTGTCCACACAGCGAGACTATCGTCTCATATATTGAGACAGCAACCCCAAGGACAGCCGATGGCCGCAGCACCAACAACGACACCACCACGGACCCTGAGCCAGAAGGTGTGGGACGACCACGTCGTGCACCACGCCGACGGGGAGCCCGACCTGCTCTACATCGACCTCCACCTGGTCCACGAGGTCACCTCACCCCAGGCCTTCGACGGGCTGCGCCTCGAGGGCCGCACCGTGCGCCGCCCCGACCTCACCGTGGCCACCGCCGACCACAACGTGCCGACCATCGGCCTCGACCTGCCCATCGCCGACCCCGTCTCCGCCCGCCAGCTCCAAGCCCTGACCGCCAACTGCGAGGAGTTCGGCGTCCCGCTGTACCCGATGGGCCATGCCAACCAGGGCATCGTGCACGTCATCGGCCCCGAGCTGGGCCTCACCCAGCCCGGCCTCACCATCGTGTGCGGCGACAGCCACACGTCCACCCACGGGGCGTTCGGGGCGCTGGCCTTCGGCATCGGCACCAGCGAGGTCGAGCACGTGCTGGCTACCCAGGCCCTGCCGCAGCGGCGCCCGGGCACCATGGCCGTCACCGTCGAGGGCGACCTGCCGCCCGGGGCCACGGCCAAGGACCTCATCCTGGCCGTCATCGGCCGCATCGGCACGAGCGGCGGCGTGGGCCACGTGATCGAGTACCGCGGCTCGGCTATCCGCTCGCTGTCCATGGAGGGCCGGATGACGGTGTGCAACATGTCGATCGAGGCCGGCGCCCGGGCCGGGATGATCGCCCCCGACGACACCACCTACGCCTGGCTCGAGGGCCGGGCCCGGTCGCCCAAGGGCAAGGACTGGGAAGCCGCCCTCGACCACTGGCGGTCCCTGGCCACCGACCCCGGAGCCACCTTCGACCGCGAGGTCACGATCGACGCGGCCACCGTCGTGCCCCACGTGACCTGGGGCACCAACCCGGGTCAGGTCGTGGGCATCGACGGCGCCGTGCCCGACCCCGACGCCCTGGCCGACCCGGACCAGGCCGAAGCGGCCCGGCGGGCCCTCGCCTACATGGGCCTGCGGCCGGGGACGGCGATGCGCGACATCGCCGTCGACACCGTGTTCATCGGGTCGTGCACCAACTCGCGCATCGAGGACCTGCGGGCCGCGGCGGCCGTCGCCGAGGGTCGCCACGTCCGCGAGGGCATGCGGGCGCTCGTCGTTCCCGGCTCGATGCGGGTCAAGGCCGACGCCGAGGCCGAGGGGCTCGACGCGGTGTTCACCGCCGCCGGGTTCGAATGGCGCTCGGCCGGCTGCTCGATGTGCCTGGCCATGAACCCCGACAAGCTGACCGACGGCGAGCGCTGCGCCTCCACGTCGAACCGCAACTTCGAGGGACGCCAGGGCGCGGGAGGCCGCACCCACTTGGTGTCCCCCGCCGTCGCCGCCGCCACCGCGGTGGCCGGTCACTTCGCCACCCCCGAGGAGCTCT
The DNA here is from genome assembly GCA_051004925.1 of Acidimicrobiales bacterium. Lineage (GTDB taxonomy): Bacteria > Actinomycetota > Acidimicrobiia > Acidimicrobiales > AC-14 > DATAQC01. The sequence continues at coordinate 2,357 of JBPCJV010000088.1, forward strand.
GAGCAGATGGAACCCGTCCGCACCATCACCGGCACCGTGGTGCCCCTCGACCGGTCCGACGTCGACACCGACCAGATCATCCCCAGCGACTGGCTCAAGCGGGTGGAACGCACCGGCTACGGCCGGGGACTGTTCTCGGCGTGGCGCGACGACCCCGACTTCGTCCTGAACCGGGCCCGCCACGGCGGGGCCGCCATCCTCGTCACCGGCCCGAACTTCGGCACCGGCTCGTCGCGCGAGCACGCGGTGTGGGCCCTCCAGGACTACGGCTTCCGCGCCGTCGTGTCCCCCCGGTTCGCCGACATCTTCCGCAACAACTGCACCAAGGCCGGGTTGCTGCCCGTGGAGGTCGACGAGGCCACGGGGAGGGCGCTGCTCGACGCCGTCGAGGCCGATCCCTGCACCGAGGTGACCGTCGACGTGGAGACGCGGAGCCTGCGAGCACCGGCCGCCGGCGTCGACACCACCTTCCCGCTCGACGACTTCACCCGCTGGCGCTTCCTCGAAGGCCTCGACGACGTGGGCCTCACCCTGCGCCACGCCGACGCCATCGCCGCTCACGAGGCGGGCCGGGCCCAGTGGCTGCCAACCACCACGCCGTGAAGGTGGCGGTCATCTCCGCCGAACAGACCCGGCCTCTCCGCCATCTCGTCCTGCGCCCGACCCAGCCGGTCGAGTCGACGGTGTACGCCGGCGACGACGCGCCGGAAACGACCCACCTGGGGGCGTTCGAGGACGTGCGCCTGGTCGGCATCGCCTCGCTCTTCCGCGAGCCGCGCGCCGGGGGCCCCGCCGACGGGTGGCGCCTCCGAGGCATGGCCACCGCGCCCACCGCCCGTGGCCGAGGGGCGGGCAATGCCCTCCTCGCCGGCCTCCGCGACCAGGTGGCGGCGCGAGGCGGCGGAGAGCTGTGGGGCAATGCCCGCCAGGTCGCCGTCGGCTTCTACACCGCAGCCGGGTTCGAGGCCGTGGGGCCCGAGTTCGAGATCGAGGACATCGGCCCCCACGTGGTGGTACGCACCGACGTTCCCCCGAGCTCCTAGCGGTCGGACGACGCCGCCGGCCCGACGCCGCGGCCCACAGCCGCGGGGTCGACGGTAGCCTCCGGGGGTGGAAGATCCCGAGGTCCTGAAAACATTCACCGACGAGGGGGCACGGCGCGCCTTCGGCCCCACGTTGCACGTCGAGGGCGACATCCTGTTCTTCGACGGCTTCTGGCAGGCGGCCCTCCGAGTGTCGCCCCGCACCTTCGCCGTACGCGCCGAGGAGCCGCCCGACAAGACCGACGCCCTCGAGCGCACCGCCGACCGCCTCGCCGCCCGGGGCCTGGTCGACGTTGGCACCGACTACCCGCTCGTCGGGGTCATCACCTACGGCGAGATCGCCCTCGGCCCGGTGGCCTGGAACGTGTGGTCGGTCGACGCCGCGACCGCGCAGGCCGACCTGCACGAGCGTGCCGGCCGCGACACCTTCCTGGGCGACGAACTGGCCGAGCCGGAGGAGGCCGACTACACCGCGGAGCTCGGAGGAGCCCGTCGCCTGTCGGGGCTGCCGCCGTCGCTCGTGCTCACCCTCGGCGTGGCCGAGGACACGACGGAGTCCCTCGCCGCCGCCCTGTCCGACTGCCGGTTCGTCTCGAAGGCGCTCGACGCCGTCACCCCCGACGCGTGCGGGTCGCTCCTTCCCACCCTCATGGTGGTCGACGCCACCACGCCGGTGGGCCGCGAGTTCGTCATGGAGCTGAGGGCGGCGGCCTGCGGACGGCTGGTACCGGTGGTGGCCCTCACCGACGACGGCGAGGTGCCCCTGGGCGCCGACGCCGCCTTCCCCCCGGGCTCGGCCCCGTCCACGTGGATCCAGCCCATCCGCGCCCTGCTGCCC